>CAZIQG010000113.1:0-1623 GCA_964541725.1 uncultured Gammaproteobacteria bacterium | reverse complement strand
GCAGTGTCTCAGTCCCAGTGAGTGGGGTCGTGCTCTCACACCCCATACCCGTCATCGCCTTGGTGAGCCATTACCTCACCAACTAGCTGATAGGCCATAGGCCCCTCTCGTAGCGTCTTGCGACTTTAGTCCGGTTTTGACACCGGACACCATCGTGGAATTAGTCCACCTTTCGGTGGGTTATGCCCGACTACGAGGCAGGTCACCAATGTGTTACGCACCCGTTTGCCACTGATCCCTTAAAGTATTGCTACAATAATGGATCCGTTCGACTTGCATGCCTTAGACACGCCGCCAGCGTTCATCCTGAGCCAGGATCAAACTCTCAATAGAACCTCCAAGTCTGGCGACATTGGAGATCAATAATATAGAACATGGTTTATTATGTATTTGGTCACTCTTCTGTTGTCAAAGTAGGTTGCGCGACCGCGTGCCAGTGAATTCCGTTTGCCAGTTGCGTAGCCGCATTTTAGATGAACTCGAATGAGGTGTCAAGGGGTCATGGATTGCGTCAAGCGGGCCCACTCCAAAGGACTCACATCCTCAGCCCGAATCTTCTCAGATAAACCCAAGGATTTCAAGGCTTCTACGGCCTGTTTTCCACCTAAATTCGAGGCTAATAACTTACGCGGATGCGCGAATCCAAGCTTCGCTAATTGCATGATTTTCTCCGGTTCAATCCCCCATTTCGCCTGACGTTCTCCCCAAGGCATGGGGATAAGTTGAAGAACTGCCGAGTCAACCTTTGGTGGCGGATAAAACGCCCCAGGAGGAACCCGACGCACGATGCGCGCAGAAGAACACGCCAGTGCCACCATCAAAGAAAGAAGCGAGGTTTTATGCTTTTTCCTCTCCCCCTTACCAAGGGGGAACTGGAGGGGGTCTGGAGCAACCGACACGGCTCGCTCCGCGACTTCCCGTTGTACAAGCACGACCGCTACCTCTGGCGGATGCGGAGCCCACAACGCTTTGCGTAGAGCGAGAGAAGAAATGCTGTACGGAAGATTTGCGACAAACTTCCAATTTCCTTCTCCAATCAAGGTATGCCAATGAATAGCCGCGGCATCACCATGCACCACCTGTAATCTATTATTTTGCCCGCGTGAGAGATACTCAATCATGCGACGATCCTGCTCAATTGCCACGACCTCTGCCCCTTTCTCCAGTAACGCACGCGTCAGCACCCCAAGCCCCGGCCCGATCTCTAAGACACGATCATCCTCATGAATATCCGCTGAGGTAACGATCGTTTCCAGGGCAGCTTTATCAATCAAAAAATGCTGACCCAATCCTTTATTGGCGCCGCCACCCAATACGGATAGCGCTGCTTTAATCACTGTTGGATTCATAGTTATCTGAAGATACCTCGGTAGCAGCTTCCTGCCCGTCTGAATCAGACGAAAAAAAACGACCTTCTATAAAACCATGGACGAGATAGACGACAAACGCAAGCGGAAGCAGACACAAGAAAAGGAAAAGATAAAAAAAGAACGTGAACCAAAAATGCGCACGAGAACCAATTCCCGGCTCAGCAAAAGCAATAGCTGGTAAAAATACACCTGATACCCCAATGAAAAACGATAAAATAAATTTTCTCATAATTAAAAACATAGACGCTTAAAT
>CAZIQG010000112.1:0-1642 GCA_964541725.1 uncultured Gammaproteobacteria bacterium | reverse complement strand
AATGAAAAAGTCTTTTTCTCGTGGTACCCAGACTTTTCTCGGGTCAAAATCATCCCAAATGATCAGATGTCGTTGATTCCGATTGGCGCGAATATTACCTACCGACCTGGATCCCGGATGGTGAAGTTTCAGACGGATCCTAAAACGTATGTGGTGACCAAAGGGGGAACGTTGCGCTGGGCCAAGACGGAAGCGGTGGCGCGAGGATTATTCGGAGATTCGTGGAACCGGTTTATTGATGACATTTCCGAAGGATTTTACGTGAACTACCGTATTGGGACGCCTTTAGATAGCGCCTTGGATGCGCCATTGGATTTGATTCGATCGTCGGTGCAGTCGATTGATCAGGATAGAGGGCTCGTGGACAACAGATTTCCATAATAAATAAAAAAACAGAGCGATGAGGTCATCGCTCTGTTTTTTTATTTCAACCCTCCAAGAATAGCTTCCGCTAACTTGATTGGATCGTGACGTAAGAGGCTACGTTTGATGGCATCGCCGGGCTTTGGTTCTTGGATGTCGTTTGATAATAGCGGGCTGCGGACAATCTCTAGGCCTTGCTCACTCAGGTCATCAACAACGGGCCGTTCGGCGGCTTTTTCATAGCGTGCCAAGATCGAGGCCGGGGGCTGTTCCGTATTTACGAGGACCGCATCTAAACGAGCGGGGTTAAGGGCCTTTTTCAAGACTTCGACGTAGGTTTTCGCGGTATACCCGTCTGTCTCGCCGTGCTTGGTGACAAGATTTAAGACGTAGAAGCGTTTGGCGGAGGAACGTGCTAACGCTTCGCGGATACCTTCTACCAACAGAATGGGCATGAGACTGGTGTAGAGATCACCCGGACCCAAGATGATGGCGTCGGCAGATTCGATGGCGTCTATGGCGTCTTGATTGGCTTGGACGGAAGGCGATAAAAAGCAGCGGGCGATAGGTGCGCGTTCGCCTTCGAGTTCATCGATTGCATGTTCACCTTCAACGACTTGTCCATCCTCAAGCTCTGCAAAGAGATGTGTGGCTTTGGCAGCGACAGGGATGACGCGACCTTTTACATTTAAAATGCGATGGGCTTCTCGCACCGCAGACAGGGAATCACCTGTGACTTTTTCCAGAGCGGATAAAAAGAGGTTGCCAAAATTATGACCCGTGAGAGAGCCCTCTGCAAAGCGATAATTAAACAAGCTACGCAAAAGATCATCTCCGGCGGAAAGAGCGACGAGACATTGGCGGGTGTCGCCTGGAGGCAAAACACCAAGTTCGTCGCGCAGGATACCGGTTGAACCACCGTTGTCAGCAATGGAAACGATCGCCGATAAATCCACGGGGTAGTGTTTTAAGCCCGTAAGCACCGTGAACGTACCGGTTCCTCCGCCCATGACGACAATCTTCTTGCGTTTCATATCTTCCATAGCCTAGCGGATCAGGCTGTTTTTGACGAGAGCTCTGGCTCCCCTCCTCTGCACTTCCTCCCCCGTCATCCCGAACGGAGTCCGACGGAGAGAGGGATCTCGCAGCGGAACGGGTATCCCCCTTTCTTTCATACTCTCCCCTGATAGAGGGAGCTGGAGGGGTTGGGTCCATGGCTACCCGTTCCGGTCGAGATTCCTCAGTCGTCGTCGAACTCCTCCTTCGGAATGACGGACTT
>CAZIQG010000111.1:0-1805 GCA_964541725.1 uncultured Gammaproteobacteria bacterium | reverse complement strand
ATATAGCTTTGGCTGGGTCATTGATGATGATAATTGCAATGATAATGTATTAAAAATTAGATATGAAAAGACCCCGGCAACTGCCGGGGTCTTTCCCAAGATGTAGTGGTTAGGCGTCAATAAAGTCGCCAATGTCTCGGAAGATCTTCCTGATCCATCCTTCGTTCTCCCGCTTCACAGCGGAGTCCTCAACACCATTTTGCTGGTTGTCGAGGCGAGTTTGGATGTTCTTGGCGAACCTTCCGAGCCTTTCAGCGCGACGCTCTCGACGTGCGAGCTTTCGTTCAAACGCTGCGTCTCCCGCAGCATCCTCTGCCTTGAACAGCTCGGCTTCGGCACGGTTCAGGTCTTCTTGCTCCCGTGCACGTTCTTCGATGCGCGTCAGGACTTTAGATGCAGACTCCTGCTCAAGGACGTTTCTCCGGGCATTTAGTCCGTTCATAGTTTCCAGTTTGGCATTTGCTAGTTCCGCCAAGGCTTGTTCCTGTTCCGCCATGATCTGGACTTTGTGCTGTCGGTACTGGGCCGCCAGCATCTCCTCGTATCGGCCGTAGCCGGAGAAGAGCTTCATAAGAATGGGCATGCTCTCGATGAACATGAGCATCAAGAACACCGCCCACATAAGAAGCGGAGATTCGTCCCACAAGCTTTGAAGGGCGAGGTACCGATCCTTGAAGCCCTTACTGACCACAGTTTCCACTTGGTCGAGCTCAGATTTCTCGTTTCGGTCCACGGCCTCAAGCTTGCGGTCAAGCTCTTCGATCCGCAGTGTCGCGAAACCCTCGGCAGAGGATAGCGCGGCTTGCGTCACTGAAGATTCGAGCATTGCCTTACGCTCTGCCCGAAGTCCCGCCATGGCGACACTGTCAGCCATGATGTTTCGATAGATCGCTTGAGCCGCCGGTCCGAGCCCTTTCTTGCCCGAACCGACACGCCCTTGGATCTCGAGCTGTAGTTCATCCTGCCGGTGTTGGATACTCGCTTGAAGCGAATCAATGCGAGCATCGTATTGTCCGACGTATGTTTGGTGGTTTTCACGCACCCTTGCCACCTCTTCAGCTATACCCACCTTTTCAAGGGCGATAGCAGCGCGAGTCGAATCAGCCTCGGCGTGGATCTTGTCAACCAGGGTTTGACGCTTGGAAGCGACAACCCCTTCGATTTCTGATTCGAATATAAGCATCTCGACTGCCGTAGAGGTGAGGTAGCTCATACAGAGTATGATGGCAATGCGCCCTGTGACAGTTGCCACGTTTGCAAGAAGCCCGTTGCCATTTTGCTCATTGATATTCTTGGCGTGCTTGACGTCCATGAACACAATGATAGCCCTGTCTATGGACAGGATTACCCCTGCCCACAGAAGACCGAAGGCCCATCCGTGTTCAGGACTAAGAAATAGCGTGCCAGCGTATGCAGCTGCTAGTGCGCTCACCGTGATGGTGAACAGCATCGTTAGGCCGATAGCCGACTTTTTCCCTACCTCCCCAGAAGGGAGAAAGGGTAGGATTGCCAGATCACACCCTGCGATCCAGCTGAGTGTGGTCATCACTGCGTTCCAAATGTAGCTGATCGAGCCAGCCACTTTGGCGGTGATACCTTTGGCTTTTTCACCAATACTCTCAAGGTTCGTAGGGGTTTCCATGTATCTTGGGTTGTTGATTGCAAGGTTCAGTTTCTATGTATATTATATCACACTAATATGGTATTTGTCAAGGTATTTAAATTGGGTAGTAAAAAGCGGGGGCCACTACGTGGTCCCCGCTTTTTACTTTTAATTCTTTACTATTTTGTAATGACTGTAAAAT
>CAZIQG010000110.1:0-1809 GCA_964541725.1 uncultured Gammaproteobacteria bacterium | reverse complement strand
TCTCTCATCCTCGGATTTGTTGGCCAAGCCGGTTGCGGCAAAGGCACGATCGCAAAGTATTTAAAAGATACGTACGGCGCTACGACGTTTAGTTTTAGCACCAGCATGCGCGACGTCCTCCATCGCTTACACTTAGAGGAATCACGAGACCATTTGATCAAACTATCAGAAGTCCTACGTACAGGCTTTGGGGAAGACCTATTTTCTCGCGTAATTGCTCACGACGCACGCGAAGCAACAACGGATTTAGTCGTTATTGAAGGCATCCGTCGTGACATGGATATCGTTACCCTCGCTCCTCTACCGAACTTCGTCCTCGTAGCCATCGACGTCGAGACAGAAGTTCGCTTTGGACGCTTAAAGAATCGCGGCCAAAACAGCGGCGAAGCAGAAATGACCAAAGAGCAGTTTCTCGCGGAAGGCCAACGCTCTACTGAGATAACGATTCCGGGTGTCATGGCCAAAGCGAAAGAGCGAATAAAAAATAATGGCTCGCTTGAAGAATTAAAAATCGAAATCGAAGCGCTCTTAAAACGCCTTCATTACAAAGCTTGATATGCAAGTCCGTATCACACGCGCCGATCCCGAGATGGAATTGCCCCAATACCAAACCCCCGGATCGGTAGCGTTTGATTTAGCATCTGCAGAAAACCTTACGGTTGAACCAAAACAAGCTGCCAAAATCTCGACCGGCCTTATCATTGCCACCCCTCCTGGCTACATGCTGATGATTAGCGGAAGATCCTCGCTCTATTGGAAAAAAGGCCTAATCGGAACGAATGGAATTGGGGTCATCGACCAAGACTTTTGTGGCCCAGAAGATATCCTCAAGTTATCCCTCTGGAACCCCGGCGACACACCTGTCATCATCACCAAAGGCGAACGTCTCGCCCAAGCCTTCTTCCTCCCCGTCGAACGCGCCGAATGGCTCGAAAGTCCTGCCGAAGGATCGTCACGCGGAGGATTCGGTTCAACAGGAATCTAAGCAGATTTACTTTATCCATACTCGACGATACTGGATACTCGATACCCAATACTTTTTCCTATGCTTCCTACCACCAACCTCTTCGTCATTGACGACCAAAATCCCGAGGACATCGCCATGATGCAAGCCCTCTATTCTCGGAGTGCGGCAAGCGTGATGGAGCATTTAGAAAAGGTAAAGAAAAGCGGTTCCGGCAAATTCATGGAATCATTTTATGTTGGATACGGCCATGAAAGCATCGGAGACTGTGGCTCAACCACCATTTTTATTGAAAACGTGAGCATATTAGCCGCCAAAGCCATCCAAGACTGGCCTCTCTATTCCGGACAAGAAACCAGCACGCGCTACATCGACATGTCCAAACAAGGGATCGAAGACCCCCTTGGAACGGAGACTTCCGGAAAAATCCTCAAAGATTGGATGGATTTTTATATTTCTCACCAAGAAGCGACGGCGACCCATTTAAAAACCATCTATCCACGCCAACCGGAAGAAAAAGAAACCGTCTACGAAAAAGCCATCAAAGCTCGCGCCTACGATAGCTTACGTTGCTTCTTGCCCGCTGGCGTCACGACTCAATTAGCCTGGCACACCAACCTACGCCAAGCCGCCCGCAAAACCGCCCTCCTGCGCCATCATCCAGATGCAGGCATTCGTGAATTAGGCGCTGCCATCCATCAAAAACTCTTCGAACGGTATCCTACAAGCTTTGGACACAAACTCTACGAAGCCACAGAAGGCTATCGCGAAACCATGGCGCAAGAATACACCTATTTCAATCCAGAACAGTGTTCACAAGAAGTAACCTGTAAAACATCCATCCA
>CAZIQG010000109.1:0-1842 GCA_964541725.1 uncultured Gammaproteobacteria bacterium | reverse complement strand
CGTCGAGCGCCTTCTTTTGAGTCGATATCAAGAAAGATCTTCACACTTTGAGGAATGAAAAACCACGACATCCAACCGTCAACTATAAAGTTATTTTCACGTTTTCCGAGCTCAGCTTGAAACTCGTCGACGAGCGTATCGGCCTTTCCGTCCTGCATGTCCGAGGCATTGAGCTCGTCGGTAGTCAAGCCACGTTCTGTTGCGTAGGCTTCCCGCATGTCGCCCATGGAATACGCTTTCCAGCCAAGCTGCTCGGCAAGCATTTTTTTAACCGTAGATTTTCCCGCACCAGAGAGACCGGCCAGTGTGATGATCATATGGAGAAACGGATGGTCCTTCGCTAAAGCTACGGAGCCATAAATAAGACGGATAATGAACGGATATAACGGATGGCCCTACACAACAACGTTTGTGGTTGTAGTCGGGAATGGTTTTAGTGTGGCAAGAAAATCCTGAAGTTCCCGAGGAAGTGCTGCGCTGAAGGTTGAAAGCTCGCCATTTGGAAGGGTGATGTGCAGTTCTGCGGCGTGGAGGAAAAGACGAGGGGTGTTTGATTGTTTGAGGTTTTTTTGCGTGTAGAGGGTGTCTCCAGCAACCGGATGGCCGAGCGCAAAAAAGTGCGCGCGAATTTGGTGCGTACGACCAGTTTCAATTTGCACGCGAAGAAGTGTTGAAGATGAGTAGCGAGTTACCACCTGGTAATGCGTAATTGCATCCTTGCCCTCCTGTGAAAGCGGGCGCGCTGCCATGCGACCACCGTTTGCCGAGCGAGCAATGGGGAAGGTAATCGTGCCGCTGTCATCTTTTACATAGCCAAGAACAAGCACGTCGTAATATTTCTCAGTTTTACGGGTTTTGAACTGGTTTTTAAGCCAGGCATGGGCTTTTTCATGTTTTGCAAAAATAAGCACACCAGAAGCTTCACGGTCCAAGCGATGCACCACTCCCGAACGAAGCGGATCGCCTCCAACGCCAGCCATAGGAGGAAAGTGGGCAAGAACCGCATCCATGAGCGTAGATTCATTGGGATTTTGAACGCCAGTAGGGTGGACAAGAGTTCCAGATGTCTTTTCAACAACGATAACGTCCGCATCTTCAAAGAGAATGGTGAGAGGGGGTGTGGGGGCTGGGGTGTGGGGGGTGATGATAGCCTCGGCAACCCCAATAAGGTCTTGAGAGGAAACCAAAACATGCGCGGAGGAAGGAATCTCGCCATTTACCGTAATATCCCCAGCAATAATGCGCTTTTGCACCTGAGCCCGGCTCATTCCGAGCAAAGAAACAAGCACAATATCAAGTCGCGTGGGTTCAGATTCTGGGGGGTGAAAAGTTTTCATAGGCAGAGTATGGCAGAAAGAAAAGGTTTGAGCTATAGTGTGGGAGTTTTGGGAACACAGATAGGACGGATGAAGACGGATGGTGACAACGGATGTGAGAGAAAGTGCCAAGCAAGTTTTTGCAGATCTGAGTCAGTAGAGAAAAAGAGTTAATAAGTATCGAGATAGGAGTGTCGAGACGAAGGAAGTTGTCGCTAAGTTTGCCAGATACAAGGAGTAAACCGGGTAAGGACGATAATCCTTTGCTTTACAGCTGCGGGGTCATGCCTACGCGAAGCTTTAGCGGAGTGGCAGGCGCACCTGCCTATGGTACGGTGAGGCCGGGAACAGGAGGCGCGAGAAGAGAAACGTGAGATTTCATGCTAAGTTTGTTCCTGGCTAGGAACGGGTGGCTGACAAGGAGACGTCCCCTATCCGGACGTCGACGAAGTCAGACAGGACCCGTGACACCGCCAGGAGCAAACTTGGGCAGGAAATCCAAGGGCCTGTAGCTCAGTTGGTTAGA
>CAZIQG010000108.1:0-1866 GCA_964541725.1 uncultured Gammaproteobacteria bacterium | reverse complement strand
CGCCCTTCGCCTTCATCTGCGCTGCCAGTTCAGCAAAGCTCTTGACGATGACAGGCTTTTCCGGCTTCGCCAGTTTTTCCGCCATCCTCAACGCCCTTTGGCGTACCGCCTCTACCGAATCCATAAACGCCCGCATTTGCCAGCCCGGTATCACCTCAGGAGCCATCTGTCCGTTTAGAACAAACTTAACCGCCCCCTGGATGGCCAGAATTGCGTCCAGACGGGGAAAACTGGCCGTGATGAAGATGTACCTACTCATCACCGGATTTGCCCTGTACGCCTTTCCTAGGGCCTTGGGGCCACGCCGTGAAATCTTCTTGGCTTCGTAATACAGCGGGCAGTAGCTTGAATCCATGCCGACAAGGCGGTCAACTTCTTCGGCAACAGCCAATTCCTTGGCGGGGAGGGTTTCGAGCATGTAATAGTTTGTACTAGTGGCCATGATTTGCGTGAAACCCGTGCTGAGCGTTGGCCTCTAACCGGGCGGCAATTGCATCCTCCTTCTTTGAGTGAAGGCCCAGATAAACAAACTTCCCGCCAGATGACAGTTTGGCTTCCCATTTTTTCAGTCTTGGAATCCAGGCGACCCCTATCACGCCAGATTTGTTGCGCTTGCTCAGGCGCATGTTTTTGGTGTTTACAGACTGAGGCACTGAACGGAGATTGGCCAATCTGTTGTCTAGGCCGTTGCCGTTTATATGGTCTATGTTGTCTGGCCATTCTCCATGCTCTAGAGCCCAAAGTACCCGATGCTTCCTGAAAACCCGCCCGAAAATGCCGCCGAAACAATACCCTGCGCACACATGATTAAGCGCCTCCTTTCCCGCAAAGCGCTTATTCCATGTAACCCAGTCCTGGTGCCGCCCAAACATTTCTGTGGGGCGCTCTTTCCAAACCAAGGACCCGGTTTCGGCATTCCAAGTGAAAAGCTTTTTCAGCGTTTCAATATCTTCGGTTTTGTGTTCTCTCATTCATAGCCCCTTTATCTAAGCAATTACCGTTCGTCCAAACAGTGCCTAAGTTCTTCGTAGAAGGGTGCCGCTTTGTAGTCCTCCTGATAGCCCATAAGTGCCTTTACGCGCTGTTCTTCAGTGCAAACGTCCATGAGGTGCCTGATAAGTAATTTTTGCCGTTCGTTGTTGGCCGTGTTGAGGGAATCTTTTTTCAATTTTTTGGCGTGGAAAAGGAGACATTTTTTTGCCACCTCTGCATCTCGGAGCGCGGCACGAGTATCAGACAGCCATTGAGCCTCAGACACCTCCCCCTTGGTGTAATCTGTCCACGACTGATCGAGTTCGTCCTTCAGGTCAGATATTTCGATTTCAAGTTTCAGGATAAGTTCTTCGGCTTCTCCGCGGGTTTTAACGTCACCAACCTTTAGGCCGCTGTCGTTTACTTCAACTTCGTAAATATCAATGCTCATACGTTTTCCCTTTATCTAAGTACTAGGTAGTGGGAGTTCACTGCTCTGTTGGATTGGATAGGTCATGCGGCGCGTTTGTGTTCGCGCTCACGTTCGCGATTATAATACATCTCTCGGAACCACATGGGCTGTTGACGGTGCCAATGAAACACTCCGATGAAAGGAATGCGGAACCCCCACTGCCGACCGCCATGCGTCAAGTAGGTAAACCAAAGCGGCCCTACCCTTGCCTCGTCGGTGGTAAAGAAACTGAAACTAAAAATCCATGACCACGTAAGCGAATGGGGGCTGTGATAGGACGCTAAGTTCCAGGAGCGCTTTGAACTTGTGCGGGTAAAAAATGCTAATCCGTTTCTCATCCGGTTTTCCTCATCAGGTTGGTGTTCATGCGCGGCCTATCCGCTGTAGAAAATCTCTTGCAGAAGAAAAATCACTTGAAGGTG
>CAZIQG010000107.1:0-2093 GCA_964541725.1 uncultured Gammaproteobacteria bacterium | reverse complement strand
GGGTTTACCCGTTTCACGTGCGACACGAGCAATCTCTTGGTCTTGAGGGAGGACGCCTGATTGGCCGTCCATCATAAAAAGGAGAAGGTCGGCTTCTTTGAGAGCGTGAATGGTTTGCGTGCGAATCCCCTCACCGATTTCGTTGGCTTCGGTATCCATCCCTCCGGTATCAATCAGATCAAATACAACGCCCCGCCAAACGACCTGGCCGTATTTACGGTCACGGGTGGTGTGTGACTGAGGACTCACGAGAGCTTGGCCGGTTTCGGTGAGGCGATTCCACAGGCTGGATTTACCCACGTTGGTACGACCAACAAGCGCGACAAGCGGGCGGTTACGGGCGGGTGGAACTGGAGCGGGCATAAGAAGGGTTGATAAATGCGTCACTGGCTTCACCCAAAATGATGAGAAAATCGACGTTAGGCGCGGATAAGCGTTCCGGCGCGAGGCCATCATTCAACAAAATCTTTGGACGTTTCGGATCGGCTGGATCAGGAGTGGGGTTAATGGTGGAGACATCTGCCTGCAAAAGACGCCGCAGAACGCTTAGTTGAGCGGGTTTTTTGCCATTTGTCAAGTCGTAAACTACCGTTCGCTCGTACCCGCGCCGAACGGCATTGCCAAAGGCCAAGATTTCGTAGCCAGAACGCTCAAGTTTTGCGGCCACTTGCGAAGCAAAGCCGGTGCGAGCCGTGCCATTTTTTACCTCTAATTTTACAGATTCTTGCTCAGGAGTGGTTTTTTTGTCGGTTGTGGCAAACTGGACCTGTGTTGACGTAGCAAAGGGGTTGCGCGCTATTTCACGGATTTGCGACCAATCGGGTTCTTTTGGGAAGAGCATGAAGGCGCCGGCGACGTTCGCAGCCACAAGTTCCCCATCAGGCGCATCGGTTAAAACACGCATACTCATCTGATCGCGGGAAAACTCTTTTGCTAAGGGGGCGATCTGCAAAAAATCCCACAAGGTAAAGTCTGTTTGCAAATGACTACTCACGACGGAATATAAGGCACTGAGCTTGCTTGGATTGCTCAAGGTTTGGAGGGAAAGAAGTTTTTCGCGCACGGCGAGCATGAGAAGTTGTTGACGGCGGCTGCGAGCAAAATCTGACCCTTCCCCGTTGCTCCCATGACGTGAACGTGCATAGGTGAGGGCTTGGGTGCCCGTAAAATGTTGCATCCCTTTTTTGAAACTCACGGTCATCCATCCCTCATCTTCGGTGGGATATTGCGGATCGGTAAAGGCACGCTCAACATTCACATCGACACCGCCGATGGCATCAATAAATTTTGCGAAGCCGGAAAAATCAATCCGCACGACGTGATCAATCTTTACCTCCAATAATTTTCCGATGGCATCTGCGGCGACACGAGCCCCTTCTCCGGGATGGTCTTGTTCCGCGTAGGCTTGGACGGAATTTATTTTTTCGAATCTGCCTCCACCTAGCGGATAGGCGGTGTCACGCGGGATAGACAGCATGGCCACCTTCTTCTCCTTGAGATCAATGCTCGCGAGGATAATGGTGTCCGTAAGTTGTGGGCCATCGTGCCCCTCGCCTCCCACGCCAAATAAAAGCACGTTCATGCGGTCGCTTTTGACTGGCTGCTCTGCCGAGGCATTCGAATCTTGCCCAAACATCAACCGTCGAATATCGGCGATGACAGGCACCTCGCCGACCTCTCCGAGGACTGTCGTTCCGCGTTGCGCCGAGCGATAGGAAGCGTAAGCTCCCAAGCCCGAGACAATGGCAACAAGCAACGCAAAAACACCGCCTATAATATATGTCTGACGATGGATGCGCCGTTCTTGCGGCGCCTCTACGAAATTGGCAGCCAGAGGCGGGTCTTGGGGTTCAAACATCGTTTGAGAGTGTACCAGTGATTGTGAGCGTGGGCAATGGAGGAAATACCCTCCTTTTCTCCCCCGTCATCCCGAACGGAGTCCGACGCAGTGAGGGATCTCGCAGCCAAAACAGGTATTCTATTTCTGTCATTCCCTCGAAGGAGGGAACCCAGCCCATACGATTCGATGGTGATTGGATAGTGATATATAGGCGATGGGCTCCGCTGGCCCGCATTTTCTTTGGACTGCAGAA
>CAZIQG010000106.1:0-2105 GCA_964541725.1 uncultured Gammaproteobacteria bacterium | reverse complement strand
CAAAGGCGGAGTAGATATCTCTGTTCAACCAACGATTGGGAGTGGATTAGAGACGGGGATCACCTATGTAAGAGACTATCCGTATTCAAGCGCTGAGCAACAGGCAAGTGCCTTGATCGCGAACCTCATGCATGCGGAGCTCGTAAAACTCAAGGTGATGAAAGAGTCAGTCACGACCACAGAAGCCGTCAACCAATTAATCCGCGATCACATAAAAATCTTGGTGTCCACGCAGCGCGCAGATGGAGCCTGGGGCTTCTGGGTTGATTCACGTAACTACTACGGATGGTTAACGGGTCACGTCATGTGGGCCTTAACACAAGCGCAGAAAGCTGGGTTTACGGTCAATGCTAACGCCCTTGATCGCGCCGACGAATATCTTCGCTCGACGATCTCACTTGGGGGTAGCGCACATCTCTCGGATGCGGAACGTGCCCAGATCCTCTTCATGCTCTCTGAACGAAGTACAAGGGATTTAGCCGGCTACGCTTCAAGTCTGTATGAACGCCGCGCTGACCTCCCACACTTCGCCAAAGTCTTCTTGGCTCTCACATATACCAACTTGGATGCGAACATTACCTCCGCGCGTGCGACGCAGCTCTTGAACGAGGTGAAAAACGCGGTCATCTATCTCAATCCAAGCACGGCCTACGTGAAAGAGACGGAAGGCTACTACGACCTCTTAAGCTCTGATCTACGGACAACGAGCGTCTACTTACAAGCGCTCTTACGCGTTGACCCAAAGAACGAACAGAATGAACGCTTGGTGCGCTATCTCGTGCAGAACCGTAAGGATGGCTACTGGTATAACACCAACCAAACCGCGCTCACCCTTCTCGGTCTCGTGGAATACGTCCGCGCCAATCCAATCGACCAGGGCGCGGCCATGGTCACGCTCTATCTCAACAATCAGGTTGAAGGCACGTTCTCGTTCCCAGAAGGCGATATATCTGGCGCGCAGACGAAGAAATTCTCCTTCAGCGAATTGAGTGGGATGGGAGCGATGCAACAAATCGGCTTAGAAAAAGATTCGACCAAGCGCTACTTCTACGACATCAACATGCGCGTCTACCGTGAGATCCAGGATATTGAATCCTTCTCAAACGGCATGACGGTGGTCGCTGATACCTATGCCCTCACAGATACAAAATATCAACGTCCACTCACTCAGGCTTCACAAGGTGAGAATGTCCAAGTCCGTCTCAAGGTCTTGGTGCCAAAACGTCAGCGCTATGTCTCACTTGAGTACCATTTGCCTGCAGGGTTAGAAGGGGTCGACTTTCAACTGAAGACGAGTCCACAAAATCTCGCCGGACAACAACAGCAATGTTACCCAGGTTGGGACGGGAAACAACGTTGTTTAGCCACTGGCCAAATGGATTGGTGGTGGGAAAACATCTGGAGCCACATCGAATACCGCGACGACCGCGTCTACCTCTTCGCCGACACGCTTGAGCCTGGGGTCTACGAATACAGCTTTATCGCGCAAGCCATGACGCCCGGGGAATACCGAGTGCCTCCTGCACGCGTATACGAGTCGTATAACCCATTGTCGAATGCGCATAATGAGGGGAAGGTGTTCAAAGTATTAGCAAAATAAGGCTAGAATAAGCTCAAGAGGGCGGCCGAGGGTCGCCCTCTTGTCTTCAAAAAGGCAAGATGTTAGGATTAGCCCGCTATTCCTTTCCGGGGTAGCTCAGCGGTAGAGCAGTGGACTGTGAACATTCGGCATCTTACGATGGGTGTATGCCCATCAAAGACCGCCGTTCCTATACCCAGCGTGCCGATTACCTTAAGAGAGTGGGCAACCATTCCCGTAAGGTGCACATGGGTGTAACGCAGCTTTCTCGAGTAATCGAGATTGAAACTTGAGGTGAATTGCTGGAAGCCTAACGTCGTTAATCGAACGATGATGGTAATCAGCAGCCAAGGCCAGCTCAGCTGGCAAGGTTCAGAGACTATCCCTTCGGGGAGTAGGGCCAGATCGCCTGGCTCGAAGCGCCTCATTCCGACACAGTCGGAAAAGATATAGTCCATTCCTTGTGGAAACACGAGGGGAAAATGTAATCCATTGGTCCAGGGTTCGAATCCCTGCCCCGGAGCCA
>CAZIQG010000105.1:0-2195 GCA_964541725.1 uncultured Gammaproteobacteria bacterium | reverse complement strand
CTTCTGTTCAGACGATGGATGCGTCAGCTCGACAATATCCTCGTATGGAAACAGAGGATGAGCGTGAGCAGCGAGTGGGTTCCACGCCTTATTTGAATTCTGCTCCTCCGCCAGCTCCTGCTTCGCCGCCTTCTCGTGTAACTCCTTCGTCTACGGTGCAGCAGCCTCTTGTCCCTCCCGTGGCGCAACCTTCTCAAGCTCAACCATCAGAGGAGCCTGCGTTTACCCGGGTTGTACAAGGACCTTCTTTGGATGCAGAAGAAATGAATCCAGGCGAAGAGGGTCAAGGTGAATATTTATTATTGAAGCCGGAACGGTTAGCGGCGATCGCGGCTGTGAGTGCAGCTGCCTCTCAAGGGAAGAAAAAAGATCGGCCTAAGTTTGTGCATACGTGTAGTCGCTGCGGTAAAACTTGGGAATTGGCGATCCAATTGGATCCAACCCGCCCCATGTACTGTCCGGAATGTCGCCCGATCGTCTTAGAAGAGAAAAAGAATCGTGGGTCTGTTGTTAAGCAAATCACGCGTACCCCACCGCCACCCGAAATCACGACGGTACATCATCAAGAAACGTCCGAGCTTTCTTTCGACCATGATGAGCAGATGCCGGTATCGTCACCCCCTGCCCATAAGCCGCGTGTGATACAAGATGGTCCCTCTGCCTATGCAGCCGCACCAGCACGAGGAACGATTAAAGTGGTGATGGATGAGCGGACGCCGCCCGAGCGCGTAAGTATGCTTGAGGAAATTGCCCAAACGAAAGGGCAGTCCTTGGAATTGGATAAACGTGTCTTAGAGGCGCGAGCCGGGGAACCTGTGTCACGCGTTGCCCCTCCTGTGAAACGCAGCCCTCCCGTGCAAGAACGTAAACCTACTCCCTCGCCTTCTGCGGCTGGTTCCAGTGGATCGCGTTCTTCCGTCCCTTCTCGACAAGAAGAGCGTTCAGTGCCACGTGCGCAAGATACACGTCCAGCAAGACAGGATACGCGTCCTCCACGTCGTGAGCGTGGTGAGGAGCGTCGTCGCGATGAGCCTCGACGTATAGATAACCATCGTTCTGGTCGTGTTCAGAATACTCCCTCCTCTCAAGCGGCTAATGCATCTTCCTCTTCAGATGAGCTATCGGATCTGAATCTCTTCCCTGCTTCTTCGCCTACCTCGGCACATAATCAACAGAACATCGTTCCGCCCGCTGCTCCGACCAATGCTGCCACGGCAAAAGTGTTAGAGAAGCTCCTTGATCGTCCTGCTAAGCCTTCGCCTTTAAAACAGGTGGTGCAACGTGAGCCGCCACCGTTCCCCCCCGTTTCTGACGAGGAAGATCGATCAGATGTTGATTCTCCAGGTTCTCCTCCCCAACCTTTGCAACCGGGACAACGTGTGACATTCTAAAGGGGTATGCATTGTCGCTCTCGTCTCAGTCGTGCCGCAAAAATACTGGCTATCACGGCCACGTGTTTTTGTTTGTCTCTGTTGACGGTACAAGCGGCCTCTTTACCGGATGCAGACCAAGACGGGATTCCGGATGCGTGGGAGACGGCTGTGTATGGGACGGATCCGTTGCTCGTGGATAGTGATCGGGATACCTATACGGATCGCCGTGAGATTTTGAACGGGTATCAACCGAATGGGCCCGCCCGCCTTGTGGAGCGAGATTATGACCGCGATGGGTTGAATGATCGTCTTGAGCTGGTGTTTGAGACGGATCCGATGTTGCCTGATACAAATATGAATGGGAAGTCCGATGGAGAAGAGATTCGAGCTGGAATGTCTGCGACCTCAACCATTCCCGTGGCCTTACAAAAATCTTTGTTTATCACCCTTAAAAAACAACAGCTTGAGATGCGAGTGAATAATGTGGCGATTGCGACATATCCTGTTTCTGGGGGATTACCGCGCACACCCACGCCCGTGGGGACCTTTAAGATTTTGCAAAAGAATCCTCGCGCCTGGTCGAATTCTGCTAAATTATGGATGCCGTATTGGATGCATTTTAGCGGGCGTGGCCATGGGTTACATGAGCTGCCTGAGTGGCCAGGAGGGCGTAAAGAAGGAGAGAGTCATTTAGGTCGTCCTGCCTCACATGGATGTGTGCGTTTAGGTACTGGTGCCGCCAAAGCGATCTATGATTGGTCGCCCGTTGGTACGCCCGTTGTCATTTCGAAACTATGAGAAAGGTGTTCCTGACGTTTGGTT
>CAZIQG010000104.1:0-2211 GCA_964541725.1 uncultured Gammaproteobacteria bacterium | reverse complement strand
GCCGTCGGCAACGCAAACATCTCTGCTTGTTTGCGAACATCCGTCTTGGCTAAATGCCCAACCGGAAACCACACTTTCTGAAGCACTTCTTGAGACAAGCGATACAAAAAATAGGATTGGTCTTTTTCCGCATCAATGCCTTTTATCAAATGCGCGACGCCATCATCCGTCCGGGTTACTTGCGCGTAATGCCCTGTCGCAACTCCATCAAATCCCAACCGCATCGCTTCTTCAAAAAACAAGCCAAACTTAATCTCTTCATTACACAGGACATCCGGGTTCGGGGTAATCCCCTGCTCATATTCAGTAAACATGCGACCTAGCACACGTTCACGATACGAGGACTCAAAATCAAACGTCAAGAGCGGGATCCCAAGCTTAGCCGCGACCCGTAGCGCATCACGCCGCTCCCCACGCCACTGGCACTCCCCCGTCCACAAATCTTTTGTATCTGACCAATTCTTAATAAACCCCCCCACCACTTCATGCCCCTCTTTCAATAACAAGGCCGCGGCCAAACTCGAGTCCACCCCGCCAGACATACCAACGAGGATGCGTTTTTTTATAAATGTAGATGAGTAGCTCATGAAGAAAAAATCCTATCGTATCTAAACAGAATTGGCAAACCTCACGAGCAGGTTGCCGTGAGGTCAGGTGAGGCGCGGGCGGCGGGCGGGCGGCGGGAATGGTTGCTCCCGGGGCGCGGCGGCCAGCAGGCTGCCGAAGAGCAGCACACCCGCCACCGAAGCAACGAGGCACCCCCAGGCACCGGACACCGGGTCAAGCGCCAGAAACAGATAAATCGGGAGGAAACAGCTGGGAATGATGGACGCCCAGAACAAGACGTTTACGATCTTCATGGTGTACTCCTTGTGGTATGATAATACCAAAAAAATCCATGTTTGTCAATGGATTTTGCTCATTTTTGGCTATAAATAAAGAAAATATCGCAAGGGATTCTTCGGCTTCAGCATCTATTTTTTCGACAGATGATTTCACCTCAGAACGACGAAGGAGAGGGAGTTTTAGAAAAAAGATCAAGAATCGGCACAATGTCCTCCCCATCTAAGACCCTGATGCGTCGTAATTGATAGCGAGAAGAATTCCCATGCACCGACCCTAATCGAATCCCAAAGCCTAAGGTATAGCCCGCGGCCTCCACCTCATTCGCCACAGATTGATTCCAGCTCCCAAAGGGGTAAGCAAAATGGTAAATTGGATGTTCGATGATCTTTTCGAGATCTTCTTTAGACCCCACGATCTGCGGAACGCGTCCCGCACTTGAAAGACGAGCTAAAAAGGGATGTTCCCGTGTATGGCTCGCAATCGTGATCAAACCTGACTGATCTGCCTCCTGGATCATCTTGGCAGACATATGCGCATTCACTTTTGTCATGCCGGAAATAATAAAATAGGTAGCCTTCAAATTCAGACGTTTCAAGATGGGAAGGACGACGGTCGAATGCTCGCGATACCCATCATCAAAGGTAAGGAGAACTGGTTTTTTCGGAAGCGCTCCTGTTCCCTCAATCGCCTCCTCCAATTCCCGTGGTGTAATCGTCGTGTAGCCCGCTCGCACCAATCCCTCCATTTGTGCTTGAAAATGTTCCGGCGTCACCGAATACTGACGATCTTTACTCGTAAAGGTCGGCTTCATCTTGCGGATATGATGATACATGAGAACCGGCACCTGTACAGCGATCTCACCCTTTAACAGCTTGGGATCCCCTTTCACCAAACCCAAATAGCGTACAGGAGGCGCATGCAAGGCTGCCGTGCCCGTCGAGGCGACAAGAGGAACGATCGGTGCCACCGTAGAAGTAACAGAACTATTCTCAATATTCACCGGCGCCTCATACGTCGGAACCATCGTCGTATCCAGCCGAGGACGGACGACAAATACAATCCCAAGCGCCACACAGCCCAATCCAAACACCACCGTCCCCCACCCCAAGAAAAAAGAACGATAGTGCATAACGAATAATTATTGAGAGTATACAGGATGGAAGAGGAGGCGTCAGGCATCAGGAATGAGGCGTCAGCTCCTTCCGCTCCCTCTCCTACTCATCTAGGGTTCCAAAGCGATCGTCTTTTTTTGATCAACCACTGTCGGAAGCTTTCCAAAGCAACCCGATCGATAAGCAAGCAAGTTCGGATTGAACAAAAAAAGAAGAACGCAGAGGAACCCAGCCCCGAGAAAACACTAGCCAC
>CAZIQG010000103.1:0-2378 GCA_964541725.1 uncultured Gammaproteobacteria bacterium | reverse complement strand
CATCGTGTGTACGCCATTGAACAGCGTTCCAAGTACGAATTGACCTTTCCGCGTGTTGAAGGCTATCGATACGAAATCAACGAACGAAAACTCGCCGCGACATTTACCGAAGATTCCCGCACGATTATTGAGAATGAACCGACAGAAGTTCGTTCGCGAGGTGCGATTGGCTCGGAAGAGATTGAGACGATGGACAAGATCAAAGATCGTCGTGAGGGCGAAGTGATTACGCGTCTCGCGGAAGGACTTTTACGATCTTACTATAAAGACACGGACGGTGAGCCGAAATATTGGCTGTATCCACAATTGCATAGAATCGCTGAAGAATACGTGAAAAATTGGGTAACGCTGAAAGATCGAATGATGATCGGCTATTTGAGCGTGGGTGAGTATCGTTCTGGCGCGTTAACAAAAATTCAACAGGCTATTGTAAAAGAAAACGTTGAGCAATCTGGCGAGAAGAAAGTTCTGCCGATCCTCGCGCAGTTCGATAAGATTGGATCAACACGTTACGTTGACTTCCTGACGACAAAACCAGTCGCTGAGACGGTAAAGAGTCATATAAACTACGTTGTGGCTGATACGGAAGAATGGGAGCAGGGAGTAGCGAAAAAGCTTGAACGCATGCCAGAGGTTCTAGCCTATGTGAAGAACCAGAATCTTGGGTTCACGATTCCCTATGAATACAGGGGAACAAATCACGCCTACGTTCCGGATTTCGTTGTTAGGATTAGCACGCCGGATCAAGAAATTATCAATCTGCTCATCGAAGTAACAGGGAAGAAGGATGACAAGAAAGTCTTGAAGACGAAAACAGCTCGTGATTTGTGGATTCCAGCGGTCAATAATCACGGTGAATTTGGAAAATGGGCGTTCTTGGAAATTCAAGATATCCATGAAACCGAACAACTTATTCGCGCCGGGATAGAGCGTGGTTTTGACTTCCATCGATATGCAAAATGATCATCTTCCTCAAGAGTCGTCCTTCTTGCTCTACACGACCCCTGAAGGAGGGGTTAGGATCGATGTCTTTTTCTATCTCGAGACTATCTGGCTCACCCAGAAGCGCATGGCGGAGCTTTTTGGGGTCGATAGGAGTGTGGTTACCAAACACTTGGTAAACATCTTTGAATCCGCTGAATTAAGCGAAAAATCAGTATGTGCAAAATTTGCACATACTGCCGAGGACGGGAAGACTTATGAAACGCAGTACTATAATCTCGATGCCATCATCTCGGTTGGGTACCGGGTAAGTTCCACGAAAGCGACGCAATTCCGTATTTGGGCAACCCAGACCCTCAAATCCTTTGTCATAAAAGGGTTCGCTATCGACGATGAGCGTCTAAAGAATGGTCATCACTTCGGTAAGGACTACTTCGATGAGCTGTTGGAGAAAATCCGCGAAATCCGCGCGAGCGAACGTCGTTTCTATCAGAAGATCACAGATCTCTACGCGGCTGCGAGCGCTGATTACGACGCGAAATCAGGCGTTACGCAGACGTTCTATGCGACGGTTCAAAACAAGTTGCATTGGGCGATAACGGGGAAAACGGCAGCGGAATTGATCGTTGGTCGTGCGGATGTAGAGAAGCCTCATATGGGCCTAACGACATGGAAGCAGGCGCCTTCAGGAAAGATCCTTAAATCAGATGTGAGCGTAGCCAAGAACTATCTCAAAGAGGACGAGTTGCGCCACCTCAACCGCATCGTCGGTATGTACCTTGATTATGCGGAGAATCTGGCAGAAAAGCACATCCCAATGCAGATGCAGGATTGGGTGGAGAAGCTGGATGCGTTCCTTTCATTCAACGAGTATGAAATCTTGTCGAATCCTGGGAAGGTATCGGCGGAGGTCGCTAAGCGCCTAGCAGAAGAGCGGTTTGAGCAATTCAGAGTCAAGCAAGATGAAACATATATTTCTGATTTCGATAGAGAGGCAGGGAAATACTTACGCTCGAAAGATCATTGAACATTCTATTTATGCCACGTAAAAAGATCACCACACCTGTTTCCGCCGCCTCTGTCTCATCGTATAAACATGATGAGACGCGCAAGCGTATTCCGACGCAGGAAGAATCTGGATTGTTATCAGCACGTGAGCGTCGCCCTGTGAAAAAAATCTATCAGTACGACCCATCACTTGACCCGCAACTTGTTTGGTCTGGAAAGGAAGAGCGTGGTGCTGAGTTTGGTGTAAGTACGGTGCCTATTTACGTACAAGAAAAGATTGCACCAGAGGCCATTATTGCAAAATTAAAAGATGAGAACGCTGGAACGTTGCAGCAGTACTCATTGTTTGGTGACACGGCCGCCGACCAATATAGCAAGATGGTCAGTTTTTATGAACACGAAGACAAATGGCAGAATCGCATGATTCT
>CAZIQG010000102.1:0-2402 GCA_964541725.1 uncultured Gammaproteobacteria bacterium | reverse complement strand
TACGCAGTGAGGGATCTCGCCGCGAAACAGGTATACCCGTTCCGGTCGAGATTCCTCAATCGTCGCGGACTCCTCCTTCGGAATGACGAGCCGCGCCGAATAGTTGTTTTTTCTTTGGTTTTGTGGCAATCTAGTTCAATCTATGGCTAATCATCTTGAAGCAAATAAAAGCGAATTTCAGTCTGTTCTAGAGCATTTTTATAAAGAATTGCAGAGTTTACGCACGGGTCGTGCTTCGGTTGCGATCGTGGAAGATATTCGCGTCGCGGCGTATGGCGGTCAAAGCATGGATTTAAAATCGATCGCATCTTTAACAACGCCAGATGCGAAGACGATTCAGATTGAGCCTTGGGATAAGTCGGTTGTAAAAGATATCGAAAAAGCCTTGATTGATGCTTCGCTGGGGATGATGCCAAACACGGCAGGAACTGTGATCCGTTTGTCATTACCTCCGATGACAGAAGAAGGACGCAAAAATTTAGTGAAGATCTTGCATCAAAAGGAAGAAGTGGCGCGTGTTGGTATTCGCAATGTCCGTGAAAAAGTGAAGGCGGCGATTACCGCGGATGAAAAAGCTAAGCAAATTTCGGAAGATGAAAAACGCAAAGCGCTTGAACAGCTCGACAAGGTTGTTGCGGAATGGAATGGGAAGATCGAGAGCGTAACCAAAGAAAAAGAACAAGAAATTCTTACCGTCTAAGCTCTTTCTTGTCATTCCGAAAGAGGAGTCCGACGACGACCGAGGAATCTCGACCGGAAACAGGTAGCCGAAAGATCGAGCTAGGCTACGTGCTCCGCTACGAGATCCTTCACTGCGTATGACTGCGTTCGGGATGACGATGGGAATTAGCAACAATATGCCAATATCACCTGAACAAAAGATGGATTTGCTGGTGTCGCTGTGTAAGCGGCGGGGGTTTGTGTATCCGGATTCGGAAATCTATGGAGGATTTGCGAATGCGTTTGATTATGGTCCATACGGAATTGAGCTAAAGAACAATATCCGCGATGCTTGGTGGAATCGTTTTGTACGTGGCCGTGAGGATGTGGTGGGGATTGATACGCCGGTTATTCAGCACCCAAATGTGTGGGAGGCATCAGGGCATTTGAAGAATTTTTCTGATCCACTCGTTGAGTGTAAAAAATGTCATAAGCGTTTTCGTGCCGATCATTTGCTTGAAAGCAAGCAGTGCGAGCCAGGGTACGATAAAGAGCGTCCTATCGATATTAAAGATTTGCGCTGTCCGGATTGCGGCGGGGAGTTTACGGACGTCATGCATTTTAATTTGATGCTCAAAACCTTTATTGGCGTCAAAGAAGATTCGGCCGCGGTTGCCTATTTGCGCCCGGAGACGGCGGCTGGGATGTTTACAGCTTGGAAGAATGTGCGCGATACGATGCGGAAAAAACTTCCGTTTGGAATTGCTCAAGTCGGAAAAGCGTTTCGTAATGAGATTACGCCAGGCAATTTTATCTTTCGTACGCGTGAATTTGAACAGATGGAGATTGAGTATTATGTGAAGCCAGAAGATGCTCCACGCGCGTATGAAATGTGGTTGGAGGAATATAAAGCGTGGTGTACGGAGGTCTTAAAATTGGATGCCTCACGGGTTGTTTACCATGAGATTGCCGAAGCGGATCGCGCTTTCTATTCGAAGCGTTCGATTGATCCTGAATATGCCTTTCCGTTTGGGATCAAAGAGTTAGGAGGCTTAGCGAATCGCACGGATTGGGATCTGACCCGTCAACAAGAATTATCTGGCGAAGATTTGCGTTGGTTTGACCAAGAAACAGGGGAGCGGTTTATCCCCTATGTCATTGAGCCGACCTGGGGACTTACGCGTACCGTCTTAGCTGTATTGTGTGAGCACTTGGATATTGATGAGGCTGATACCACCACAGAAGGCGAGAAAGAACCGCGCATGGTGTTGCGCTTGCCTCCATTGTTAGCTCCTGTGAAAGCGGCTGTATTACCGCTCCAAAAGAAAGATGGCTTGGCAGATATTGGGAAGGAATTAACCCAACAAATTCGTCGCGCGGGAATGATGGTGGAATATGATGAGTCTGGTTCGATTGGAAAACGCTATCGTCGTCAGGATGAAATTGGCACTCCCTGGTGTTTTACCGTGGATTATCAGACAAAAGAGGATCAAACGGTGACGATTCGAGATCGCGACTCTATGTCGCAGGAACGTGTTAAGATGGATGAAGTGGTAGAGTTTATTCTCACGCGAGTGAAATGAGAAGTCTCAAGCCCTAGATGAGAGTAGAGGGGGGTATGATTCTTTTGCTATGTCTACCATCAAACGATTGAAAAATGGGATTCCGGTGATTTTGGTGCCGCAGGCGGGGGCGGTGTCGATGACGTTTATGGTGTTTGTGAAGGTTGGATCTCGCTATGA
>CAZIQG010000101.1:0-2456 GCA_964541725.1 uncultured Gammaproteobacteria bacterium | reverse complement strand
GCTTCGCTTAGTGCGGGACCGGAGCCACCCCCTGCAGCCGCAAATCGAGAGCAACGGGGGATGCCTCCTTGCTCGGACAGTCCTCGTCAGAAAAAAGCTTCTGACTCGGAGCCCCTAGAAAAAGAAGAGGCCGGAAGCGGGAAGCTAAAAAAGATTATTACTCAAACTATTATCCTATGAATACTGCATTTCTTAAGTCGAAGTGGTTGTGGGCGGGGGTGATTGGGGTGGTTGTGGTGGGTGGATTAGTCGTGCGCAGCCGGAATGCCAATAAAGGACCGTTTTATGAAACGGTGGCAGTTGAGCGTGGGGATGTTGTCCAGACCGTTGAGGTGACGGGACAAATGAAGCCGCAATCCCGTATTGATTTATCCTTTAAAACATCTGGGAAATTGCAGACGCTGAATGTAAAAGTGGGGGATGTGGTGAAAGCCAATGATTTGTTGGCTGAGCTTGAGATGAAAGAGATCCAGTTTTCGATTAGTCGTGCTTCCGCGAGTTTAGCAGGAGCACGAGCCAGTTTAAATGCGCGTTTAGCAGGTGAAACCCCAGAGTCCATTCGTATCAGTGAAGCGTCGGTGCAGCAGGCGCAGGCGGCCTATGACAAGGCCTTGGCTGATGTTGAGTCCACGAAGCGCACGGTTCAGGATGAATACCAGGTGGCAATAATTGCCGTCGATACAGCCCAAAAGAATCTTACTAATTCCGGGGCAAGTTTAGAGCAAACCGTGCGTGATAGCTATGAGAGTACGCGTACGAAATTGCGCGGGTTGCTTGGAGATGCTCAGACGAGTTTGACCGATGGAGATGCAATTATCGGGGTGGATAATACGGCCGCAAATGATTCCTATGAAGCAACATTGGGATTGAATGATCGTGCTTCTCTTGAACGTGCTAAGATGCAGTACCCGACGGCAAAGGCGAGTTATCAAGCGGCATTGGTACGCGTGAATGCGCTCACGAGTATCTCTAGCGCTGCCGATATCAAAGCTTCGGCGGAGCTTACGCGCGTGGCTTTACAACAAGTTCAGGGGTTTTTGGATCAGGTTCAACGTACGTTAGCGGGAACAATTACGACGCCTTCCTTGTCTGAATCACAGCTTACGACGAAGCGTTCTACGATTGATACAGATCGGAGTGCGGTGAGCGCAAATTTGACGACTCTTACGACCTCTTTGCAAGCCATTCAGACCGCAGAACTTACTCGGACGACGACGATGGCTCAATTACAAAATGCGCTAGAGACGGCACAGACTAATTTACGTAAGGCGGATACGAATCGAGTAACGAATGTACAGACCGCGCAGTCGAATGTATCTATTCAGTTAGCAGCGTTGAATTCCGCTAAAGCATCGTTAGCCCTCAAAAAAGCTCCTCCTCGTGCGGTCGATGTTGCCGCCCTTCGCGCTCAGGTATTGGATGCGGAAACAGCCTTTGCTCAAGCGAATGATCGCTTGAATGACGGCCGGATTGTCGCGCCGGTTGAAGGGACGATTGCGGAAATTATTCCTTCGTTAGGACAGCAGATGGGTGCTGGTCAGGTCGTGATCCAGCTTGTGGCTGCAGAAGGGTATACGGTGGAAGCGCTTGTGCCTGAAGCAGATATTGCGAAAGTAAATGTAGGTCAAACGGCAACTATGACATTGGATGCGTTTGGAGATTCTGTCACGTTCCAAGGAACGGTAGTAGCGGAAAATCCAGACCAAACAAAAGTTCAAGATGCAATTTATTACAAAACTTCATTTCAATTGATCGCAAATGGCTATGATGTGAAGCCAGGGATGACGGCCAACGTGACGATTAAGACGGGAGAAGCAAAGGATGTCACCTTTATCCCAACACGTGCGGTTCGTGACCAAAATGGTACCGTGTCTGTACGTGTGCTCGAGAATGCGCAGCCTCGTGATGTGAATGTTCAATTAGGTCTTCGTGGCGATGAAGGTAAGGTGGAAGTGAAAGAAGGATTGAGTGCTGGTCAACAAGTGATCTTGGGTGAATTGACTGCGGATGAATATAAGAAGTTGCAGGCGACTAAATAGTTTTCTCTATGGACCTTATTCGCATTGAAAACCTCACCAAAGAATACGTGAATGATGGCGTTGGCACTCCCGTATTACATGGGGTGAGCTTTACCGTCCCCAAGGGCCAGTTTTTGGCCATTATGGGACCGTCCGGATCGGGGAAGTCGACTCTCATGCAAATCTTGGGTTTTCTCGATAGTCCAAGCACAGGAAAATATTTCTTTGGTGACCAGGATGTTTCTACGTTATCTGATGATGATTACGCGGTATTCCGAGGAGAGAAAATCGGGTTTATTTTTCAAGCTTTTCATTTGTTGCCAAAGACAAGTGTGCTTGAGAATGTAAAACTTCCTCTCTTGTATTCTAAAGTGCCGGTGGCTCAGCGTGATGAGATGGCGAAAAAGGCATTGGATGTGGTAGGTCTTAGTCATCGTT
>CAZIQG010000100.1:0-2463 GCA_964541725.1 uncultured Gammaproteobacteria bacterium | reverse complement strand
CTTGCTTCAAAGCAAGCGATGGATCAATTTCCGACCCCCCCACCCCAACCGGCCAAAGGAGGCCCTCATGATGACCCTGATTTTTGCCCTGTTTGTTGGTTGCGTTGACCCCGCCACCCGCGACGAAGATGTTGTCGACGTCCCCACGGACGCCGACATCGACGCCGACGCGGACAGCGATGTCGATGCGGACACCGACGCGGACACCGACACCGGTGAGGAGGTCACCGGAGGCAACTGCGGCGGCCCCGAGCCGCCGGAGGACAGCCTCTGGGTCTGCGAGAACGGCACGAGCGACCTGGAAGGCTACGCGTGGCCGGCCGCTGGTGCCCCCGAAGATTTCGAGGCCTGCCTGACCGAAGGCAACTGGCGCTACCAGCTCTCCGCGAACGGAAATTCCGTCACTCTGACGAGGAGTGACGGGTGGGTGCTCGCCTGCGAGCTGGACGACTAGTCGTTCAGCGCCACATGGCGACATTCATGATCCCTCGCGCTTGGCAACAAGCGGTTGGATCTATAAGCACCTCGCAGTTTTGCGGGGTGTTTTTAGTTGAAGCGACAAACCCGCTAATATGTTGAGTAAAAACGAAAGAGCCAATTTGGCTCTTTCGTTTTTACGGCGTCACGATAATCACACCGCTATATTCAACGTAAGGATTGTTATTTTCTTCATCCGTATATTTATAGTTATATCCACACTCATCTTCAGTACTTAATCTAAGATAAGAAATGGAATTATCGCTATCAAAACAACTCAGATCACCATCACCACGCGCATCACACGTTCCCGTACAGAAGCCCCAGTTGTCGCGGACATGGATGCGCGGCTGGAAGACGCAGGCGTCGGCGTACGTGTCGCCGGATTGGTCGAGCCAACAAGGGAAGTTGCCGGTAGCGTCTCCTGTACTTCCGTCACCCACGCAAGCTGCTGCAGAGTCGCGCAAGATTTCTGAAGAACAGGTGTAGATGTGATTGTACGAGAAGTAATACGGATCACAGCTTTCTTCAGTTAATCCCCACTCGCTTTCGAGGTCACACTTAGAGTTTTGTGTGCCGTCTTGTAAGCCACGTGAGTTTTTGAAGAAGTTGTCGTCGGCATCGGAACCGGTAAATGAACCGCCCTGGAGGTCATCTCCCCAATCAACGATTACTCGACGAATTGGAAGCTGGTTTTTATCTGCAGCGGCATAGAACTTGATCGTTGCATTGAAGAACTGTTCTCCGGACTGGTTTCCCGTTTCCTCGCTATTGAGCGTAATTCTTCCTTCGGTTCCTTCTTCACAGAGCATGCCGTCGTCGGAACAGGACTGCGTATTCACCGCCCAAATGCGTGGAGGGTTTCCTTGCTCTGCACGAACGTCGTAGGCGGCGAGTGCCTCATAGTCATCGGTACTTGTTTCATATCCACGATCAACCTCTATTCCGCTCGTCCACGTGTATGTAAGGAAATCGCTATTTGCCGCAGGCTTTGCAAAGATTTGCATGAGTCTGCTGAAAATAGAATCTGTTGCACTACTGCTTGGACTTATGATCATGGCGTCGCTTGGATAATCGAACGTGAAGTCTATGAATGTTCTCGCTTCTGGGTTTACAGGATCGCTTCCCGTTCCTTCGTATATTCCTGAATCCGACTCACAATCATCAAAGGCTCCATCGCCGTCTGCGTCAATAGGAAGGGTTGACTGCTGTGTTGCTGCATTATTACACGCGGCAACGCGCAAAGGCTCTTCAGGTTCTTGACGATCAGTTGGTTTTACCGAGCTACTTCCAAACGGCGAAGGATTTGTTGTGCTCAAATATTCAAGGTTTGGATATGTTGAATCACTGATGCTTCCTCCATTATAAATGCGGTCTGTCCATGCGTAGCCCTCTTCTCCCTTCGCAACTTGCAAGAACTCTCTACACGCTTGATAGTAGTCTTCCTCATCGGGAACCACGGAAAGATATCTATATCCACTCGTATCATCTCCGGTAGATCCATCTGCATATGCAGGCATTGAAGATGCACTCTCTTCAATACCATCAGCACCCCCTACTTCAATACCTGACGCAATACAATCCGCATATTCTGCGACTTTTGCATCGAAGGCCATGAAATCTTCACTATCAAGACTGGTTGATTCTTCAGTTGAATTTGACCACAAATATACGCTTGTTCCAAACCAACTTGTGACGTTATCTCTCGTTTTATCATCGCTTGGCGCCTCACATGCCTCTCCTGTTTCTTGATGATAGGAGTCATCTGGAATACAGACATACGGACAGTCGTCATCACCTTCAGTGGCATCGACAGCGCATAAATCCGCCATTGCCCCCATACTTACACCTTCCGGCTGACACTGACCCACGATTGCATAGAATCCATCGGGGCACGCCACATTCTCTGCACAATCCCACATCTCTGAATAACTACTTTCAGGTCCAGCATAGTAACAAGGTCGTGAATTCTCCGCACATGCAACC
>CAZIQG010000099.1:0-2703 GCA_964541725.1 uncultured Gammaproteobacteria bacterium | reverse complement strand
CTTTTATTCTATGGCTCAAGATTTGCCTAAGGCGTATATCGCCTCGGAGGTGGAAGATGTGATTTACGGGGCTTGGGAGGCTTCGGGTGTGTTTAATCCAGACCAATTACCTGATCGAAATCAAAACGGGGAGCCATATTGTATTATGATGCCGCCGCCCAATCGGACGGGGGTGTTGCATTTGGGGCATGCCACGATGTTAGCCATCCAGGATCTGTTGATCCGATTTCAGCGTATGCGCGGGAAGCGGACATTGTGGGTTCCGGGGACGGATCATGCCGCTATTTCTACACAGGTAAAGGTGGAACAGCTTTTAATCAAAGAGGGAATGAAGGACCCTCGTCGTGAATTAGGGCGCGAGGGATTTTTGGAAAAGGTGCGGGCGTTTGCCGAAGAGTCCGGGAGAACCATCAATAAGCAGGTACGCAAGATGGGATCTTCGTGTGATTGGTCGCGTGAAGCCTATACATTTGATGAGCCTCGCGGAGAAGCGGTCAACAAGGTGTTTGGCATGATGTTTGAGGATGGGATTATTGAACGAGGCTATCGTTTGGTGAATTGGGATCCGCAGTTTCGTACCACACTGTCTGACGACGAGGTGTTTATTAAAGAGGGCAAAGCGAAGTTGTATACGTTTACCTACGACAAAGATTTTCCGATCCCGATCTCTACCACGCGTCCTGAAACGAAATTTGGGGATACGGCCGTTGCTGTGCATCCCAGTGATGAACGGTATCAGTCGTTGATTGGGAAGCGCTTCCAGCCCGTATTTTGTGGGAAGAAGCTCGACATTCTTATTATTGCTGATGAGGCGGTTGATCCTGCCTTTGGGACGGGAGCATTGGGTGTGACCCCTGCTCATTCCATGATTGATGAGCAGATGGGGCAGCGGCATGGGTTGCCCATGATCCAGGTGATCGGAGAGGATGGATGTTTATTGGCTGAATGTGGATCTGGATTTGCTGGTTTGAATTTGAAAGAGGCGCGTGTGAAGATCGAGGCGTGCCTGCAAGCGGAGGGTGTTTTGCGCGAAGTGAAAGAAATTGATCAGAATTTGCCGGTGGCAGAGCGTGGCGGAGCGCCGGTTGAACAGTTGCCGATGCGTCAATGGTTTATCCGCGTGAACAAGCCGTTTGTGTTGCGTCAGGATACGTTGAATAAGTGGAAGAAGGGGGACATGGTAACGCTCAAAGAATTGATGCGTGAGGCCGTGTTATCAAATCAGACTAGAATTTTACCGGAGCGCTTCTTTAAGACCTATTTTACCTGGGTCGATAACCTACGCGATTGGTGTATTTCGCGCCAGATTTGGTTCGGGCATCAGATTCCGGTGTGGTATCGAGGTGATGAAACGGTGTTTGGCTCAGAATCTCCTGGAGAAGGATGGATGCAGGATCCGGATACGTTGGATACATGGTTCTCTTCTGGGATGTGGACGTTTTCGGCGTTGGGATGGCCAAATGAGGAGCTGTGGGAGAAACAGAAGCAATTTCATCCAACGGCGGTGCTGGAAACGGGCTATGACATTCTCTTCTTTTGGGTGGCGCGCATGATTTTGATGTCGTCGTATGCGTTGGGAGAGGTTCCATTTCAAGATGTGTATTTGCACGGGCTTGTACGTGACGAGCAAGGACGAAAAATGTCCAAGTCGTTAGGGAATGTATTAGATCCGTTAGATCTTATTCCAAAATACGGAACGGATGCGGTGCGTTTGTCGCTGGTGATTGGTTCGACGCCTGGCCAAGATGTAAACCTGTCTGAATCCAAGATTGAGAGCTATCGCAATTTTACGAACAAGCTTTGGAACATTTCGCGGTTTATTCTTACGAGTATCGATAGCTCTTCTGTTTCGTCATCCCGAACGAAGTTGGACGGAGAGAGGGATCTCGCAGCGAAGCAGGTAGCTACGTTAGCTGATGCTTGGATTTTAGCGCGTTTAGATGAGGTGGTTGCCTCTGTAACGAAGAAGCTTGAAACCTATCAGTTATCCGCGGCGGGGGAAGAGTTGCGTGAGTTCACCTGGAATGATTTGGCGGATTGGTATTTGGAGATTGCCAAGATTGAAGGGGGGAAGACCGAAATTCTTACGAAGATCTTGCAAACGATCCTCAGATTGTGGCATCCATTTGCTCCGTTTGTGACAGAACATGCGTGGAAAGTTGCGGGCTTTTCTGGTGCCTTGATTGTGGCCGAGTGGCCAATGGTTTCTGAAGGGATAAAAAATGATGTTCGGGTATTTGAATATCTTCGAGTCCTTGTGACCGATATGCGGCGTTTGCGGGCTGAGCAAAAGATCGAACCGGCGAAACAGGTCGAGATTGTGGTGGCTGGAAAAGAAATTGAACCTATTAAGGAGAATCTTGCTTGGATTCAGCGTCTGGTGAATGCTTCCAGCCTTCAATTTGTTGATGCGTCACCGCAAGATTGGCCATCGACGGTGTCTGGATCGTTATCGGTCGCCATGAACATGGCCGGATTGGTCGATGTCGCGGCGGAACGGGAGAAGGCGAAGAAGGAATTGGTTGATCTTGAGAAATATATTCAATCAACTGAGCAAAAATTAGAGAATCAGGAGTTTGTGGGGAAAGCGCCAGAGAAGGTGGTGGAGGGGATGCGGCAGAAGTTGGAGGAGGCCAAGAAGAAGGCTGAAGTCTTGACGAAAAAGGCGAACGCTGGCTAAATAGCCAGCGTTCGTTTTATGAA
>CAZIQG010000098.1:0-2797 GCA_964541725.1 uncultured Gammaproteobacteria bacterium | reverse complement strand
TTTATTAGAACAGGCCTTGTTTTCGGAAAGTTCATTAGGCTGGAATATTGCGGGGCCTCGTGAAACCATTCGTACGATTACGCGGGAAGCGTTGGTGGATTACCACAAGCGCTACTATATCCCTTCGCGTTTGACGCTCACGTTGGCAGGTAAGATTGATCCAGAGGCCTGGGAATTATTGGAGAAAACCTTTGGGGCATTGGTGGAGCCTAAGGTGCCGGCGGATGGATCTTTTTCTCGTTGTGAGCTTACCAATAAACCAACACATGCTTTAGCCTTTCAACAGAAGAAGATCGAACAAGTGCAATTAGGCTTGGCGTTCTATGGACTGCCACACGGACATGCGCAGCGACCGGCGATGCGTATTTTGGCGACGATTTTGGGTGGCACGATGTCTTCACGGTTGTTTATGGAGGTACGTGAGAAGCGTGGTCTTTGTTATTCTGTGAGTGCTGGGCATTATGCCTTTGAAGATGTGGGGATGTTTGTGACGACCGCGGGGCTCGATCGAACGCGCCTTCCGGAAGCCTTAAAGGCGATTTGGTCTGAGCTTGAGAAAATGAAGAAGTTGAATGTAACACAAGACGAGCTCCAGCGTGCCAAGGACCATATTCGTGGTAAATGGATGCTGTCGTTTGAGGATTCAGCTAATCAGGCGGACTGGTATGGCCGTCAGCTGATCTTTCAGGGGACAATGACGTCTCCAGAAGAGCGTCTTAAGGCGATTGAGGCGGTGACGGGGGCCGAAGTTCGTGCCTTAGCGAAGCAATTGTTTGATCCAGCGCGCATGGCGCTTTCGGTCGTGGGTCCCTATAAAAATCGTAAAGAAGTGGAGAAGATTGTGGCTTCTGCCTTGGCCTCTTGAGTAAAAATCCAATTTGGAGTAAGAAGGGGAGCAATCGGCTATGCAAAAACTCATTATCGCCAACTGGAAAATGCACTATGGGCCGGTGAAGGCTGGCTCTTGGATACGGGCCTTTCGCCGTGAACGATTACCGAAAGAAGTAGATATTGGGGTGGCTGTGCCTCATGTGTCATTAGCGGCGGCTCGTTCGTCCTTAGGGCGTGCTGGAGTCCCTTGGTTAGGTGGTCAGGACGTCTTTTGGGAAGAAGAAGGGGCGTTTACGGGGGAAGTAGGCCCAAGCATGCTCAAGGAATTTGGGTTAGCGTTTTGTTTGGTTGGACATAGTGAGCGTCGCACGTATCTCGGGGAGACGGATGACATGGTGGCGCTCAAGGCGGCTGCTTTGCAAAAAGTTGGCATCCAGCCGGTTATTTGCGTCGGTGAGACTGGTGTGCAGAAGAAAAAGGGTGAGACGCTTAAGGTGGTGCGTGCTCAGGTAGTGGCCGCGCTTGCAAAGCTTAAAACGGATAGTGAAACGAAACCTGCCTTTGCCTATGAGCCATTATGGGCGATTGGGAGTGGAAAGGCCTGTTCTCCGCAGGAAGCGCATGAAGTGCATGCGCTCATCCGTGAACTCCTCTTTAAAAAGTTTGGAAAAGCCTCAGAAACCATGCCGATTTTGTATGGTGGTTCTGTTGATACGCGAAATGTGGCAGAATACCTATCGACGACCCATATCAATGGCGTGCTGGTTGGATCGGCCTCGCTTGATCCGCGTTCATTCGGGCTCCTGTGCCGTTCCGCGATCGTTTCTTAATTTCTCATGTTCCTCACAATTCTTTTCTTTGCGATTGCTTTGATGGCCGCTGGCATGGCGGTCTTTCTTGTGGTGCGCCGTTGGAATGACATTGCTCTTTTGGATCCTTCTTCTTTAAAAGATGAGCAGGAGCGGCAACGGCGTGAAGCGCTGATCCTGCGCCGTTTTGAACGTATGCGTTCAGAAAAGGTGCGCCCTTTTAAGCGTATTGGTCGTGAATTGGGGCAAGTGATTGATGCGAGTTACCAGCGTTTGCAGGATCATGTAAAAGCCATGGAAACGCTGTATAAGACGGCGAAGCAGCCGTTTGCGACCGTGGCTCCGCTCACGCGTGAACGCATCAAGACCTTGCTGACAGAGGCGAAGTCTTTGGCGCGTGATCTTAAGTGGTCAGAAGCCGAGCGTCGTTACTTAGAGGCACTCACAATTGATCCACGCCATGCGGATGCGTATAAAGGCTTAGGCCACATGTACATCAAACAGAAGCTCTATCCGCAGGCTAAGGAAACCTTTGAGTTTTTACTCAAAATGAAAAAGGCGGATGATGCGACTTATTCTGGGTTGGCAGAGATTGTCGAGAGTGAGGGGCGTTTGGATGAAGCTGCTGCCTTGCGCATTAAGGCAGTCGGCATGAGTCCGCACCAATCCTTTCGTCATGCGGAATTGGCCGAGTTTTGGCTCCGTCATGAAGACCCTAAAAAAGCGCTAGGGGCAGCCGAGCAAGCGGTTAAATTCGAGCCGACTAGTGCCCGGTACCTTGAACTTTCTTTAGAGGCTGCTATACTCCTTCGCGATCGGAGGGAGGCCGAACGGCTTTACGATCGCTTACGCCTTTTGACCCAAGACTCCTCCCGTTTTCGCAGCTGGAAGGAAAAAATCGAGGCGATTGAGGAAGTAGGCGTGGAAGAGGTAAGAGAAGAGGTGGTGGTTGCGAAAAAGAAACGAGAAGGGTAGGATCAAGCTCTGCTCACATTTTCGCCGTTGTAGCTCCCACCTCTCGGTTCACTCTGCAGGCCATTCGGGTCTTTCATCCGCAGTCACGGTGGGCAGGCAGCTGGTAGACATGTATATATTACGCCGTTGTAGCTCAGCTGGTAGAGCACTTCCATGGTAAGGAAGAGGTCACCGGTTCAATC
>CAZIQG010000097.1:0-2805 GCA_964541725.1 uncultured Gammaproteobacteria bacterium | reverse complement strand
TGTTACATGAGTGAGATACAAGGAAGATGTTCGAATTTTTGGGTCCGGGCCAGTATTGAATCAGGCAGTAAGCCGTAATAAGCAACGTTTTCCCGAGGACTTTATGTTCCAGCTTACGCCTGTAGAGGCAGAAAATTGGAGGTCACAAATTGTGACCTCCAATTCTGAGAAGATGGGTATTCGTTACGCTCCCTATGTCTTCACGGAGCAAGGAGTCGCGATGCTCTCAAGCGTCCTTAAAAGTGAGAGAGCGATTATGATTAATATTCAAATTATCCGTGCGTTTACCCGATTGCGAGAGATGGTGAGTGAGCAAGAATCATTACGGTTTAAACTGGAAGGCTTGGAAAAACGGTTTGATGAGCAATTTAAGGTGGTGTTTGATGCGTTGCGGAGAATAATGGTTTCTGATGAGACTCCGAAGACGGAGATAGGGCTTAAGGTGGAGGAATAGAGATGGAGTTGCGTTTAGGACACAAAAGAGACCGGCGAAGGTCTCTTTTGTGTTTGCTTCAGGAGGCGAACAAAAGGCTCGTCTCTTAAAGTGAAGTGGGCAGGGGTGCCCGTAGGGGTGTGTAGAGAGAGGGAAGGGGCGGAGGTTGTCAGATGTCGAACATGACAGCGTCTGCCTCGATGTTCATCGCGCTGAACTTCAGGTCTCCGCTGGTGACGTTGCCGTGCACGGTGATGATCCCGTCGCTCTCCCTCGGCGTCTGATGTGTGGGGGCGTAGGTGTGCCTGACCTGGTTCCATGCCAGGCCGAAGCGGTTGAAGAGCGCGGAGATCTGCGCGTAGTCCTGTGCAGTCGTACGCACGCCGGTCTCGATGATGTGTTGGCGTACTTCTTCGGGGGTGATCTGCTTCTGTGCGCTGGTTGGAGGGGTATTGCTGAAGGTGAGCCATGGTTCTGCCATGTGGCTACGCCTCTTTCTTGTTTAGCTATTCCGACGACATGTCGAGGGAGCTACCCTTTCGTCTCTTTTTCCCTTTGAACCCATCGCAGGGCTTTGGAAACGGTACTCTATCCTGTCTCAGGGCACGTTTTGTGTCAATATCTAACAAAACACCCTGTATCGAGCAGGGTGTTTTGCCTTGTTTTGGGGTTAGACAAGTGTCGCGTCTGAACTTGTAGGAGCTTTGAAGGGTTTGCCGCCGCCGAAGGGGGATGAGGAACTTGGTTTAGGGGGTGAGGGGCGAGTGCTTGGAGGCTTGCTGCCGGGGGCGCGGTCATCGGTCTTAGGGGCGGGTGGGTAGGTGTTGCCTTCGGCGCGTTTCATGGAGAGGTTTACGCGGCCGAGGGAGTCGATTTCGTGGACGATGACGTTGACCATGTCGCCAACTTTGACGATGTCGCCAACTTTTGCGACGCGATATGGCGCCATTTCGGAGATGTGGACGAGGCCTTCGACCTTTGGAAGAATTTCGACGAAGGCACCGAAGTCCATGAGGCGGGTGACAACTCCGCGGAATGTTTCACCAGCTTTCACTTCGCGGGTGAGTTGTTTGATCCAGGCGACGGCGGCTTCGAGGGATTCTGGGTTTGAGCTCGTGACCATCACGAGACCATTGTCTTCGATATCAATTTCAACTTTGTGGGTCGCAATGATTTCGTTGATCATCTTGCCGCCAGGACCAATGACGTCGCGGATGCGATCTGGGTTGATCATAAAGGAGATGATGCGTGGGGCGTACTTGGATAATTCAGTGCGTGGGGCAGGAATGGTTTGTTCGATGAGGTCGAGGATCTGGTTGCGCGCATCTTTGGCCTGGGCAAAGGTTTGCTCAACAACGTGCCAAGGGAGACCTGATGTTTTGGTATCCATTTGAATGGCGGTGATGCCTTCGCGAGTGCCGGCGATTTTGAAATCCATGCCGCCTTCGCCATCTTCGAGATCTTGTAAGTCTGTGATGACTTGGTAGCGGTTATTTTTTTCATCACTCGCGAGCCCCATGGCGATGCCAGCGACGGGTGCCGTGATGGGGACGCCGGCGTCCATCAGAGCGAGAGTCGAGCCACACGTTGCGCCCATGGAGCTTGAGCCGTTGGAGCCTAAGACTTCGGAGACGACACGGATGGTGTACGGGAAGGCTTCCTTATTTGGAAGGACGGGCATGAGGGCGCGTTCGGCGAGAGCGCCGTGGCCGATTTCGCGACGGCCGGGGCCGCGGTTGGGTTTGGTTTCGCCGACGGAGAAGCTAGGGAAGTTATAGTGATGGAAGTAGCGTTTCTTGGCTTGGAATTCCATGGTGTCGAGGGTCTGTTCCATGCCGGGGGCACCGAGCGTGACGCTCGTGAGGACTTGGGTTGAGCCACGTTCAAACAAGCCGGAGCCGTGCGTGCGAGGGACGAAGGCAACGAGAGCTCCGAGGCTACGGATTTCGGTCACACTGCGACCATCGGCACGGCGCTTGGTGTCTAAAATTTGTTTGGTAATTTCGGCTTCGACAAAATCATTGATGGCGACATCGGCTTTTTTGCGCATGTCTTTGCCAATGCCTTCGGCGGTGAGGTATGTGTCGACTTCTTTTTTCAAACGACCCACACAGACTTTGCGGTCGGCTTTGGTTTTTAAGGGTTCGACAAACACGATACCGGTCTTGGTAGCTAAAAAGGCTGTAACTTTGTCGTGTAGGGCTTGAAGCTCGGCGCGTTTGGTGGCTTCTTCCTCTGTTTTAGGTGTGTCGAGATCGATTTTGGTTTTGCCGACGGCCGTGCGGACTTGGTTGATGAGGTCGATGAGGGGATTCAAATGCGTGAGCGCGAGTTTGATGGCTTCGAGGGCGATGGCTTCAGGGACGATATTC
>CAZIQG010000096.1:0-3016 GCA_964541725.1 uncultured Gammaproteobacteria bacterium | reverse complement strand
ATCGAGGCTGGGTTCCTGAGAATGACCGGGAGAAGAATCCCTGTTTGGCTGCGAGACCCCTCTCTACGTGTGACTTCGTTCGGGATGACGAAATAAAAGCGATGATGTTATTCCATCTCCTCCCAATTCAATCCCACTTTTGTCTCCACCACAATTGGTACCCCCACCTTCTCCACATTCTCCATCGTCTCTTTCACAAATTGCGCTATGCGCTCCGCCTCTTTCTCGGGCACCTCTAACACAACTTCATCATGCACCTGCAATAACATCTTCGCCTCTTTACATACCATCGGTAATTTCTTATCAATCTCAATCATCGCAAGCTTCATCAAATCCGCCGCCGTTCCCTGCAAAGGCATGTTCACCGCCATCCGTTCTGCTTGTGCTCGCAACATCGGAATCGAAGACAAAATTTCTGGCATCGGACGCTTACGTCCAAACAACGTCTCTACATACCCCAGCTTGCGTGCCAGCGCTTTCGTCTCTTCAATATAGGCACGAAACTGCGCATATACCTGAAAATATTTTTCAATAAATTTCTTCGCCTCTGCATACGAAATCCCTGCAACTCCAGCTAATCCATGCGCTCCCTGCCCATACAAAATCCCAAAGTTAATCGCCTTCGCCGCGCGACGCTGATCCTTCGTCACCTGCTTCAAAGAAACTCCCCATATCCGCGCCGCCGTCGCCTGGTGAATATCTTCTCCATGCACAAACGCCTCTGTCATCGCCGGATCTTTAGATAAAGCCGCTGCCAATCGCAATTCAATCTGCGAATAATCACAAGACACCAATTTATTTCCTTCCGCAGCAATAAAAGCTCGACGAATACGCCGTCCCGCTTCTGTACGAATCGGAATATTTTGTAAATTTGGATCCGTCGAAGATAAGCGCCCCGTGGCTGCCACCGCTTGATTATAGGTCGTATGCACGCGTCCCTCCTGATCCACCAATAACGGAATCACATCCACATACGTAGATAAAAGCTTGGATACTTCGCGATAGTCTTCGATCTTTTCTATGATCGCATGCTGTCCACGCAATTTTTCCAACTCCGGCGCCGCCGTTGAATACCCCGTCTTCCCTTTTTTAATCCCCTTCGTCGGCAACGCCAAATCCGTAAACAACACATCCGCCAACTGCGACGGCGAAGCAGGATTAAATGCCCGTCCCGCCATCTCGATCATCTCTTTTTCTAACCGTGCTTTGTCTTCCGTAAACTCTTTTGACAGCGTTTGCAGATACACACGATCAATCTTAATCCCCACCTCTTCCATACGCGCCAAAACGGGCACAAGCGGCAATTCAAAACGTGCAAGCACCGTCTCTAGCCCTTCTGCTTGCAAACGCGTACGTACAGGCTCAAGCAAGCTCAAGACACACTCTGCCTGCTTCACCGGCGCCGCATCCGCAGACAAATTCACCTGCAAAAAGCGCTCTGCTAAACTCGGTAAATCATGGTTACGCTCTCCCGCCCCTAATAAATAGGCGGCCAGCATCAAATCAAATCCCCATCGTTCCAATTCAAAACCCATCAAATGCAATCCACGCACCTGTAACTTCGTATCATGCGAAAAAAATCCGATTCCAGACCCATCAAACAATCCTTGTATCGCCTGATGAATCGTTTTCTCTTTACGCAAAAACGCCGAAGGAAGCTCAAACAATTTTCCCGTTTCTCCCGGAACTCCCAAAATCAAACTCTCAATCGCCTCCCCAAACAAAGATCCCTGAACGCCACGTGCCACATGTACCAAAAGCTCTTTTTCTTTGCCAATTTCATGAACAACACGCATCGCTTCCTCTACCGTCTCCAAACGCTTCACCACACAAGACTTCAACGTACTACCTTCGTGTATTACAGAAGAATGCTTAGCTTCTTTCTTACTAAGCTCAGCTTCTGAACCCCCCTCTTTATTTTCTTCTGTCTTCTCACTCTTCGCACCCGACATCCCCATCTTTCCTAAAAGCGTCTTAAACCCCATCGAACGTAAAAACTTCCGCAACCCATCTTGATCACGCTCAAGCAAGTGCGGCAACCACACAATCGGCGCATCCGTCACAATCGAGACCAAGGAGATAATCGCCGGGATCTCCGCTTCTGCCGCCAACAATTTCTCGCGCGTCGAACGAGACAACTCCGACGCCTCATCATGCGCCGCCCGCAAAATCCCTTCCAAACTCCCAAACCGCTGCAACAAATCCGTCGCTCCCTTCTCTCCAATTCCTTTCACCCCTGGAATATTATCCGAAGGATCCCCGCGCATCGCCTTATATTCCAAAAATTGCGTTGGCGTTAACCCAAAGCGCGCCTTCAACTCCGCTTCATCATACACAAGTGTATCCGATACCCCCTTCTTAAACGTCATCACCGAAATCCCGGGCCGGATAAGCTGAAACGCATCCTTATCACCCGTAACAATCACCACCTCCCACCCTTCCGCCTGCGCCCTCACCGCAATCGTTCCTAATAGATCATCCGCCTCATACCCATCCAATTCCAACGAATCCACCCCCAAGGTCGCGAGCCCCTGCTGAATCAAAGGGATCTGCGCATACAACTCATCCGGCTGCTCTTCTCGATGCGCCTTATATTCCTTATACGCCTCATGCCGAAACGTCGCCGCCTCCGTATCCCAACACGCCACCATCGCTTCCGGCATCTCGTTCTCCAAAAGCTTCATGACAATCATCATCACGCCATACACGGCATTCACCACCTGCCCCTCCGGATTCGTAAGCGGAGGGAGCGCATGCCAAGCGCGATGCAAAAGCGCATTCGCATCCAAAATAAACAAGCGACGAGAAGCAGAAGACATATCCCGACAGTATGGAATATCAGCAAGAAAACAACAAACTTAAGAAGTGAGTAGTCTATAGAGCGTAAAAACCGCTCTAAATAAACGAAAAGCCTCCCCTTAGCCATAAAACCAATAAACCCTCATTTACATTGACAAAACCCCTATATTATGATATAAATATCGTATTATTTGAGTTATTTGTTATTCAATATATT
>CAZIQG010000095.1:0-3048 GCA_964541725.1 uncultured Gammaproteobacteria bacterium | reverse complement strand
ACCATTTTGAATAGTCTGTTACGCAAAGAAGGCCAAGAAAAAACAGCGCTTTTAATTGTTGATCCCAAGAATGACTTTGCAACCGATCTTTTATCCATGATCCCTGAAGAAAGAAAAGATGATGTTGTGTACTTCAACCCATCAAAACAAAAAGAGCGTCCCCTGAGTTTCCCCTTCTTCTCACAGTTCAGTGGTGACAAGAACGACGATGAACGAATTGAGTTCTTGATCTCGATTATGAAGCGCTTCGTTCAAATTGATTCGGCATATTCTTGGGGGCCAGAGCTGGAAAACATCCTGCGTCAACTCTTTGCCACCGCCTACATTCTGCCGGAACAATCCCTCTCTGGCTTGGATCAACTTATGCATGATCCAACGCAAATTAGAAACATTCTCCAATTCCTGCCCCCAAGACTTCAAGCCTTTTGGAATACCTCTATCCTCAAACGTACAGACAACGATTTAGCGAAGTATTTAGCCACCACAAACAACAAAATCGGCAAACTCTTGGATTATCCAGAGTTCATGAACATTGCTGATCGTTTGAACGCCAAGATCACCTTTGAAGAGATGATCCAAACGGGCAAGATTTTCATAGCAAACTTAGGCTCATGTAGTGAGCACATGAAGAAGTATTATTCGGTCTATCTCACAGCTCACATTGCCGAAGCCATCTTCGGACAGGCAAGACTCTCGCCTCAAGAACGTAAACCAGCGGTGTTCGTGGTTGATGAATTCCAGCGGGTTGCGAGCGATATGTTTGAAACGTTGTTTTCAGAAGTGCGAGCCTTTAACACGGCTTTAATCATCTCGAATCAGTTCATGGGCCAGCTCGATGACAAGATTCAAAAGTCGATTGAATCGAATATTACCACCAAGATCTTCATGCGTACGCAATCGGTCGATGATGCTGAGATCGCCGAGAAGATATTAGGTGAGAAAGCGAGTGTTGAGGATATCATCAACCTGCCAACCGGTACGGCGTATATGAAAACGCTTGTGAACGGCATTCCCCAAGAAGCCATGTCAATTAGTATCCAGCGAGTCGAACATTCGATGCAGAATGCTCAGGAAATCGAAAGCGAGTTTATCCAAGACACCATGGAGCGCTATGGGACGCCGATCAAAGAGATTATCGAGAAACGCAATACGATCAATCGTCTTTACTATACCGCCGAAGAGAAGGCCGCCTTTCTGGAACGCATGAAAGAATATCAAGACGTTCGTGAAACAACGATGATCTCATAACTCTATGCCACGTAACCGATATGTTCTCTCCCAAACTAAACCTTATCCTTACCCCTCGATCCGAGAAGGATGTCTATTCTCCGGACTTGAACGAAGTGACACTAAATATTCTGTCGCTCATCTTCGAGTTCAAACTAGCAACCGCTATTCATATTGCCCGGTTCTTGGGTCAGAAAGAAGTGAACCGCTATTTGTACATGAAGCTCCGCCGTCTCTGGCAAGGTGGACTTCTGGAAAGCCTTCAACTCTATCAAGGCACTCGTCTTGGGATGCCGCTCTACTACATGCTCTCAAAAGACGGACTAAAGATTGTAGGTGACTACAAGCATTACGACAAAGTATTCCTCAAAACCTATCCTTCTCCTGCCTCATTTATTTCCTCTGGACTCTTTCAGCACGAGGCGGAGATCGTGGAACTTGCGAGCCTCGAAGCGCTTGTGGCGTCTGACAAGACCAAGATCGCTTTTGTGGGGGAAGTGGGTTCGCTCATTCGTGAAGCGCGAAGCGACAAACGAATTGAAGTCTTAACCCCGGATTACACCGTCTTCTATACCACCAATGGTATAACAGAAACAATCTACACAGAATTTGAGAGAAGCAACAAATCCATCGGAGCCATGATGCGGAAGATTGAACGGTATGACCGGAACCTCGAATCAGGCGAACGTGAACATACGACCCTGAGACTCATTTTTGACAATGAACGGATGGAGCGGTCATTTTGGTTGCACATCCTTCTTGAAAAGTCGCATCTCGCAAGGAATTTGCGGATTGTGACAACGAATCTTGCGTTGGTGCAGACGACCGAACAGTTTCTTGAGGCGGTGTATGCGACGGAGGATTCAATTAAGCTAAAGAGGGATGGGAGGGTGATGGTGGAGGTGGGAGGACGAGGGAAATTGTTTGAATGGATGTAAAAACAGGCCTCACCTCCTCTACGACGGCATCCCACAAATATCCGACCTAGAGATGGGTCGGATATTTGTATTGTGGGTTGCCTCTACGCATTACCTGATTGACTCGTATATGTATTTAGCCAACTCATACGTATCGTAACGCGCTCTATTTGATTTTGAGGAATCCGTTTGTAGTGTCACCTCACATCCTTCTTTGCCTCCTGAAGATTGATCCCAAGCACCTTGTATAACTACGAGAAGCCGTTCTAGATCTTCTGTTTCTTCGTAGGGACTTTTGTATGGCCCTGAAAACAGACGCGCCTCCCATGTATGCCCGTTTGTTCGAGTATAGCTACGCTCCTTGTCTAGTTTTAATTTCCAATAATCATATTGCGACCATTTGGCAACCGGACATTTAATATTGATGTTGCTCGTTGGATTACCGTTCAACTGCCAACCGGTCTGAGTCCTTTCAAGACTTAAACTAGCTGGATACGACATTTCAAACTCTTTCGAAGTGAAAGTTTTGGTTTCTAGTTTAGCCATTGTAGCGCCTTGGGAGGACGGAATTTGATTGGATGCAGAGGATGTCGGAGCTTGGTTGGATAAACCCGGCATTTGCTTCTGTTCTAAGGCGTTAAGTCTGGCTTCAATTTTCTGACTCATTTCCAATGATGGTTGCATGAGTTGGTTTGATGGCGGTACAGCTGAACGTGTAAGCCAAACAGTGCCTGAAATAAGGATGGCAGCAATAATAATTGCTAGGGAAAGAAACGTAAGCTGCATGTTACGGGGTGATTCGGGCATAAGGAACAAAAGAAGCGATAATTATACATTCAAATTAGCACATTTTATGAATCTCTATAAGAGTAATTTAGACTGACGAATAGTGTTTGCAGCTTCA
>CAZIQG010000094.1:0-3117 GCA_964541725.1 uncultured Gammaproteobacteria bacterium | reverse complement strand
CTGTGTCCCACTTGAAGTCTTTGGTGATGTTGTAGGTTGGAATCGGGAAGGTGAAAACACGTCCTTTGCGGTCACCTTTTGTCATAATTTCGATGAAGGCTTTGTTGATACGGTCCATTTCCGGTTGGCAGTCGGCATAGGTAAACGGTTCTTCTTTTCCGGCAATGATCGGATGTTTCTCTTTGAGATCGTCGGGCGCAACCCAATCAAGGGTGATGTTCGTAAACGGTGTCTGCATCCCCCAACGTGAAGGGACGTTCAGATTAAAGACGAACTGCTGCACTCCTTGATAGATCTGTTCGTAAGAGAGTTTGTCATGTTTGGCATAAGGAGCGAGCATGGTATCGAAGGAGGAAAAAGCTTGCGCGCCCGCCCATTCATTTTGGAGCGTTCCAAGAAAATTCACCATCTGTCCGAGAGCAGTTTCAAAATGTTTTGGTGGATCTGATTCAACTTTGCCCGCAACGCCATTAAAACCCTCCTCCAAAAGTTGTCGTAGACTCCACCCCGCGCAATAACCGCAGAACATCCCGAGATCGTGGAGGTGGAAATCTCCTTCGGTGTGTGCCTCACGAACTTCCTTTGGATAAATATAATTCAACCAATAGTTTGCCGTAATTTTGCCTGAGGTGTTCAAAATCATTCCACCGAGAGAGTAGCCTTGGTTTGCATTCTCATGTACACGCCAATCTGACTGGTTAAGGTATTCGCTGATGGTTTTATCGACATCGACCACAACCTTGGCTGTTTCACGTGCCTGCAGGCGTTTCTCCCGATACACGATATAGTTTTTGGCTGTTTTGAAGTAGCCGGAAGCCATGAGGGTGAATTCAACGATGTCTTGGATTTCTTCGACGGAAAGTTCTTGGTGCGTTTTGGCTTGTTTGGTAATGAAGAGGAGAATGGTTTCCGTCAGGCGGCGTACTTCTGGAAGCCCAAGCTCTTCCGTCGTCTCCGCCGCCAACCGGATCGCGTTATAAATCCGTTCCTTGTCGAACAGGGTCTTTTGTCCGTCGCGCTTTAAAACGGCGGGATATGTAGTGGATGATGTAATCATATGGAGAAAAATGAACAAAATAAAAACTCACGGTCTTGTGAGCTTCGGGAGCTTCTTTGGGTTCGAGCAAAGTTATCTAGATTCCTTTTGGGAATCCCAGCTGACACGGTTGGGGCAATGTTTAATTAAGCATAAAAGTTCGTTGAATTGGGTGGCTTGAATAACGTTTAGCTTGTGACAGTCCTTGCATTTGACTTCAATGGATCCCTCAATGAGCAATCCTTTGAAGAACAGCTTATGGCATGATTTGCATCTATATTCGCTCACGCAATTCGGCATAGGCTGTCTTCATACAGTAGCCTTCAAGAAGACTCCGGTAAAGGGATGAGAAACAAGCCTCCTTTTTTGGTTATCCACAACATGTAGTGGCTGAAATATAAGTAGAGCACAAGATGTAGTATTGACGAAAGAATGAACAGACGTCTTTCTTCCTGTTTTGTCCAGCAGGGTTCTGGCGATTTGACGTATACCCCCTAGGGGGTATACTAGGTTCATATGCACCAAAACAACCATAAGCTCATTCGTCGCCTCAAGATCATTGAAGGCCAAGTTCGCGGCCTTCAAGAGATGATTATGAAAGATGCCTATTGTATCGATGTCATTACCCAAACCTCTGCCGTGAAACAAGCGCTTTCCAATATTGAAGATGTCCTTTTGGAAAACCACCTTTCTCACTGCACTCTGAACCAGATCAAGGGCGGGAACGAAAAGAGGGCGATTGGTGAAATCCTTAAAGTTTATCAACTAAAGCGTAAATAACTCATTTAATGTCCTTTTCCATCTGTATGCGCGAATACGCTTCCTCTGTCCTCTCTCCGTATTTGGCTTACGTCGGGTTCTTCTTAGGAATCGGACTGGTGTCAGGTTCGGTCGTTCACTTTCCAGGTAATCCTATACGTTATGCAATCATTGGGAGTGTTGGGATTCTCCTCTTCGTTATTTCATCACTAGTGGATGAAATAATGATCAAAAAGAGAAGTCTGAAAGAGAACGCTATTCTCCGAGTGATTCTCTTTTCCGTTGTTCTATCCATGGGCATCGGAATGATCAGCGGCGCTATCCAGCACTTCACAGATACGCCTAAATACGCCGTTTTCCTTATTCCAACAGGAATCATCGTTTCGCTCTTTGGATTCTTGCTAAAGAATCAAATTCGTCTCACGAAAGCCATTCTTGGATGGAGCGCTGTCTGTCTGCTCATCGTTTGCATTCCGCTCTGTTTCGTACTGAATGCTCTGGCAGAGGATATCTCCACTCCTCATTCGCATACATCGGATCACCATTAGCTATCTTTGGGAGGAAGGGCTTGCTTACGTCGTTTTCTGCCAAGATACAGGCTGATGTGAAGAAGGGAGTTGTGCAGAGCCAAGGGAGATAAAGCTCCTCGTTTTTCGGTTACCCCATCGCGCGCGGAGCAAGATCTAAAATGGGATTAGATAGGCAGGTTTGTGACGGCGCTCCTGAGCTGCTTGATTGATTCTGCGATTAATCTCGTAACTTCAGCTTCTGACATGGCCAGGGTGGTAGCAATTTCAAGCGGGGAAAATCCCGTAGCAAGATGAAGTCGCATGATTCTTTGATTACTCTCTGGAAGAGTGTTGAGGATCTCGGCGATGCGGGTATTGTCCCTTGGGAACGCATTATCATTAGCAGGGATCGTGGATAGGTAGGGGTGTTCCATAAAAAGTATATGAGAGAGTATAAATGCTATAATAAGTCTTCGGTAGTACCCTGAAAACAGCCAGCATTTGACGCCTTCCTCATCTTCGCTTTATCCTCCCTTACAAAGCCAAGAAGGGGTTCCCAGCCCTGGAGCTGTCTGCGATGAGCAGGACCGGACGTCTCACCGTTACAAGAGAGCGCTCGTGATCGCGAGTGCGCAAGATCGACGTCGCAAGGCTTCGATAAAGACAAGGTGGTACCACGAGAACTCTCGTCCTTGTTAAACACGTTTTTTAGACGTGTTTGATGAAGACAAGATTTTTATTATATGGCCTTCCAAAAACAACTCCCTAAGAAATCCGAAGATGTCTCCGCTTGGTATAACGCCCTGATTCTCC
>CAZIQG010000093.1:0-3136 GCA_964541725.1 uncultured Gammaproteobacteria bacterium | reverse complement strand
GGCCGGCGTGGCTCACTTGTGAGCGGAACCGAATACCTCATGCCGACCTTTTATTTTTCAGAAAAACATGTAAAATTGCGGGTACTATGAGCAAAAAATTGATCCAAGATTTCAAAGAATTTGCATTCAAGGGAAATGTTCTTGATTTGGCAGTTGGTGTCATTATTGGTGGTGCCTTTGGCAAGATCGTATCTTCTCTCGTGAATGATGTTGTCATGCCACCGTTTGGATTTATTCTTAAGGGGATTGATTTTAAAAGTTTTGCTTGGGTTTTGCAGCGCGGGGCAGACGGAGCCGCTACCGTGAGCGTTCTCTATGGGAACTTCTTGCAGAACTTTATTGAGTTTTTGATCATTGGCTTTTCTGTCTTTATGCTTGTGCGCGCAATTCGCCAAGTTGAAAAGCGATTTCGTAAGGAGGAGCAGGCGGTGTCTGTATCCGTTCCTCCATCCGAAGATATTGTTCTATTGAGGGAGATCAGGGATTTGTTGAAGAGAGGGTAATGGTGGCGGGGCTAGATAAGAAGGAACAGGCTGCCAGAGGTGCAGACTTGATTATTAGGGATAGTTTTGGTAGAGTCACGACGTTCGTTAGGGGTATGCCAAATGCCTAATTCCTAGCGTCCTAATATCTAGTAGATTGCCGAGGTAGCTCAGTGGTAGAGCGAAGGACTGAAAATCCTTGCGTCGCCAGTTCAATCCTGGCCCTCGGCACCATGTAAAAAGCCCCGCTTTATGGCGGAGGCTTTTTGATAGTTGCGAAAATCATTTCTGCGCATTCGAGGATGGACGTTTCGCGTTGAGAACCTACAACGGTTCTTTTACAGCAAACGCTATTCTCTTGGTAAAAGCGGCAATAGTTTCTCGCGAAATTCTGGGGTCGCGAATGCTCCATTCAGAAACTCCCGTACGGACTGTCCTTGAATCGTGACATTTGGATTCGCTCCTTTTAAAAGGAGATACTTGGATGTCTCAAACAGACCAAGTCCTATCGCCTTCCCAAGAGCCGTTTCTTCGGCCACGCTCTTCGCATTGATATCCGCCCCTTGCTCAACCAAAAATTCAACCATGGGAAGATTATCCTTATATTGAAAAGAGCCCTCTCCAAGGAGAGATGCGACGGCACCCATGAGGGGGGTATTGCCTCCCATATCTTTGGCATTCACATCTGCTCCAAGCTGAACCAACACCTTTGCTAACATCAACGCATTATCATCCATAGCGAGATGAAGCGGCGTCCGTCCGTCAGGCGTTTGCACATTCACGCTCATCCCTTTTGCTGCTAACGATTGGATCGCTTTCCCATTTCCCACTTCTGCCGCCACAAGAAGGGCATTTTTTCCATTTTTCGAAAGAAGCGCGGGATTCGCGCCTTTACTTAACAGGTGATCAACCGCCTCAGGATGAAAATAGTACGCCGCATACATGAGGGGGGTGACCCCGGCTCCATCCGCCACATCAATCGCCGTTCCAGCGGATAAAAACTGATCTATCGCTGCCACATCTCCCCAAATTGCCGCTTCTTGGATCGTCTTCGCAACCGGCAAGGTCACAGGTTTCTCGATCGGGACAAACGTGATAACAGATCCCAACGCTTGATTCACAAAAGAAGCATGGATACTGCCCTCAGCCGAAAATCCGGTGGCCGTCTTTTTAACATTGTATAAATGCAGATATCCATCTGTATTTCGTAGATAAAAAGCTTGATTCACTTCATCTATCTCGAGATACCCTTGATCAACTACTTCGCCTCCTTCAGAAAGAAGCATGTAACGGTTTGGAAAGAAAAACGTGGATCGCCCGTCCAATGCTTCAGAGTCAGGCACCTTGATAGTCCATGGCTGAGACAAAAGAAGCGTTTCTAATTCACGAGCCGATGCCGCCGCCGTCGTTGATGTCATGGAAGCGTTCCCCTGAGAAGGTTGGGCTATCTGCGTTTTTTTATACGTCAGCATGATTCCACCTACGATAAAAATGAGAACGAGCACCCCGCCCATGAGCAAACCGTTTTTTGAAGGAGACATATAAAAACAGTGTAGTGTACGAAACGAAGCGTGCCAATGTTACGGCTTAGGTCTTGCAAAGCGCTATTTCAAGAGACAGCCTTATCTTCATGAAGAAGAGTTTAGAAATTGGTAAGAAACCCGGGATCATGGATCCCTAGCAACATCAAAGCGTGAAAACAAAAAAACAACGCATTCAAGCGCTGTTTTTACGTGGTCGAGCTGAGCTCGATGGTGCCCAGGAAGGGACTCGAACCAGTATCGCCCTCTTCCGAGCCGACCGGATGCGAGTCGATTTAAGGCTTAATAGAGCCACGCTCTGAGAATCAAGCAAAGCATCTCAAACGATCCGATCAGACCCGAATTTACTCTTCATTGTCACCCTGTTGTACACCGAACCTGTCGCGACACCCGCTCTTTGAGTAGGGTGTTTTGCGTTATCAAAAGTAATCAAATTTTTGGAACTGAATAACCGCGCTCCCTGAAGAAAGTTTCCGCAAGGATGCGGTTCTTCAGGGGCGCGGCTTGTAGTAGCTGCACCCGACGCACGTCACTCCGAGGAGAGAAGGGGCGCCAATCGATGCGCGATCTGAGCCTGGCGGCGCAAACGCGCCAGGAGCCCGGGGTTACTGAAGCTCCTCACCCAGTCGCCCTCGTCCCACATCTCGGGGCGAGCCACCCAGGGGTACCGGCGCAGTTCGGCCTGGCACCGCAGGTCGAGCCTCGACTTCACCTGCTCCGGGGTGAGGAGCGGCCAGCCGTCTGCGCCGAAGTGAAGCGTCTGCGGCAGCCTGGTCGCGCAGGGGAACTCCTTGAAGTCCGCCTGCTGAAAGGTGACCCGCTCGACGGACCCCGCGGGCCACTCCAGGGGGTCGGCGTTCTCGGGGCGGGCCTCGACGCGCGGACCGTCCCACTCGGGGCGAAGCCACAAGGGCTTCTGGGCACCAGAAACGGTATCAACGGACGGCTGCTGCTGGGTCATGAAAGCCTCCTACGGCTGACGGGTTGTTGTCAGCACATATTTGGAGCCAAAAAAGGCTGCAAATATGTGCTGACAAGGGCAAATTCCCCTTTAAAAAGAACTGGATATTAAACCATATTTTGACGATTTTGTCAATGCAACTCAAACGAACC
>CAZIQG010000092.1:0-3196 GCA_964541725.1 uncultured Gammaproteobacteria bacterium | reverse complement strand
TCTGATTCCTGATTCCTGATTCCTGATTCCTGAAGCCTAGCTTTGGCTCGACTTCACTTAGGAAAATTTTGAAGAAGAGATCATCCCAGGAATCATTCATGGTCACGGTGTGGCCATGTTGTCTAACGATCTCTGCCAATGCTTCACGATCTTCTAATAATGGATCGATATCGACATCCGCATATTGCTTCATCGCATCACGGACGGAGAGACGGCGGAATGGTTTCAATAGAGTATCGGGTATCGAGTATCCAGTATCGAGTATGGAACGAATGACGGAACCGATCATCTCTTCTGTGTCGCGCATCAACTCTTCAAGACCGGCGTCGCGACGGTACCATTCGAGGAGGAGGAATTCTGGATCATGGGTGCCGTCCCAAGGTTCACCATCGCGAAAGCATGGACCGAGATCGTAGATCTTATCGAACCCCTGGCCGAGCAGTTTTTTCATGGCGTATTCGGGTGAGGTGACGAGCGCGGCGGCGTACGCAGTATCGGGTATCGAGAATCGGGTATCGAGCATAGAAGGATTGATCGTCTGATTATTCTCGATACTGGATACTGGATACTGGATACTGCTATGGACGGTCGTCCACATAGGGTCTAGATATGGCTCCTGGCCCGGAAGTCCGACGAGACGAGGGGTGTGGACCTCGAGAAAACCTTGATTGTCAAAATAGGCGCGGATCGCGCGGACAACAGAAGAACGAAGCACGAGATGGTCGTGTTTAGAGGGCATAGTATTTTATTATTTTTTCTAGGAAACAACCTGCTCCAGCCGTTGCTTAAAATTTACTGCTAATCCAGTTTGCGAAGCGCTTTAACGGATTTGGAGGAGAGACTGTTTGAATGACTCGAGTCCGCTCAGAAGGATCTGCGATGGCTGCCGCTTTATCGTCTCTGTTTAAAACAAACTTTTGATACTCATCTGGAACTGCCTGGCGAGCGCGGGTTGCTGCGGCATCGTAGCCCTGTCTCATTCCTGCTTTTGCAGCTTGTTTTGCATTCTCATATCCGTGTACCGCAGAGACATCTACTTCATGACGCTGAAGTATTCCTACTAGCATCCCTTTTACCTCATCTGGAACATACCTATTTTCCCAAATCACTTGCGCAGCACCGGCAACGTCTTTGGCTTTAAACTTCTTTTCCGCCTCTACAATGGCAAACATTGCTTGTACGCTCAGACCGCGTTCTTGCGCTGTTTTTTTTAATTCTGCAAATGCCGTCTGCACTTCACTAAATGATTCCAGTGCGCGTGATTGTTCCGGCGAAAAGCGGTGCATGTTTGGACCATCGCTTCCTGCTCGTGCCCGTTGAGGAGCTTCTTTTTTTGCATCGTCATGTGCACGGCGGATTACTTCCGTATTCCAGCCCGCAGCATGATCCCGGTTACCGGAGACGGCGGCACCAAATTGTTGTTCTCGCATATTACGAAAGAGTATAACAAAATCGGATATAAAAGACACCCCGAAGGGTGTTTTTTATCTTAGCGGACTAAGTATGGGATGAGGGCCATGAAACGGGAGCGTTTGATGGCGTTGGTCAATTTGCGCTGGTGCCAGACGCAGACGCCGGAGCGTTTGCGAGGGACGATCTTGCCGAAGGAGGACAAGTAGCGGCGCAAGGTATTGGTGTCTTTGTAGTTCACGTCTTGAGCGTTCACTTGGCAAAAGTGACAGCGACGGTCAGTCTTAATCATAGTATCGGGTATGCAGTATCGAGTATCGAGTATAAGAGACGGGATACACGATGGTTAATTCTAAAAAGGAATGTCTTCGATGCGGATCTCTTGGTCTCCGACGCCGTGGTCGATGGTGGGGGCAGATGCAGCTCGTGCAACGCTAGGCGTAGGAGATTGGTAGGACGCTCCTCCAGAAGAGGGGGCGCCGCCACGGTCGAGCATGATCATGTTTTCGGCGACGATTTCTGTGCGGGTGCGCTTTTGGGCGTCTGGGGTTTCCCATTCGCGCGTCTGCAAGCGACCTTCAAGGTAAATTTTCTTTCCCTTGGTGAGGTATTGCTTACAAATATCAGCAAGCTTGCCCCACGCAACAATGTTATGGAATTCTGCCCGTTGCTGTTTTTGGCCTTGGGCATCGATCCATACCATATTTGTCGCAACGCCGAAGGACGCAACGCTTTGCCCGCTTGGGGTGGTGCGCACTTCTGGGTCACGAGTGACGTTTCCAATGATCGTTGCACGATTGAGATCCATATACGTAGATCTTATACTGCTTTGCTGTCTTCGCTCAAGGCGGAGTCAATTTTGGTTTCAATATCTGCTTCGCTCAAGGAAGATTCTTTGGCGTCTGCTTTGGCTTCGCCCGTAGCAGCGTCCTTGCCTTCTTCTTTCGATTCAACTGCCTTTTCGCGGCGGCGGCGATCATCGCGACCTCCTTCGACGACAACTTCCGTGAACTGGACAAGATCGAACTTGGCCTCTTCTCCGCCTTCTTCGGCGCGGATAATCAAATGACGAAGGACTTCTGGGGTGATGCGTAAAAGTTCATCAAACTTGGCAATGGAGCCGTGTTCAGCCGTGAACATGACGAGCACGTAGTGGCCGTGACGTTGTTCCTTGATGGTGTAAGCCAAGCGGAACTTGCCGAGGCGGCGGGTGGATTCTACGGTCGCACCGACTTTGGTAAATAAGCCGCCGATTTTTTGTTCGACGGTGCCAACTTCTTCGTCTGTGAAGGTGGTTGGAATGATGTACAACAGCTCGTAGCGAGAGGTTGTCATATGATGGGCAATACGTCCCCTATTTGGGGCACCTGTGAGATCCATGTATTTGGCGAATAGCTTCGTTGCAGGCTGCGGTGCTCGACACCGTATATTTAATACGGCTTACTCCGCTCCTCACCTGCGCCTCGCTCTTCGCCAAATCCATGAATCTCGGTAGGAATGGCCGATTGCGGTCAAGAGTAAAAAGTGGCCTTAGATTAAGGGAAAAAGGGAGAAACGTCAAGGTCTTATCCTCCCCTCCTCCGCTTTTTCCCCTCGTCATCCCGAACGGAGTCATACGTAGTGAGGGATCTCGCAACGGAACAGGTATTCTCTTTCTGTCATTCCCGCGAAGAAGGGAACCCAGCCCAGACGGATCGGTAGGTGATTGGATAGTGATATATAGGCGATGGGCTCGCAGGCCATGTTGTTTTTCTCCCTACTGAACTCGCATTCCGCTGGGGAGCTT
>CAZIQG010000091.1:0-3358 GCA_964541725.1 uncultured Gammaproteobacteria bacterium | reverse complement strand
ATACGACTTCAAGAAGGAGCTGTATGAACCATTACAAAAAATACGCAATGGTACAGATCACACGTTTATCCTTCCGCATAATGGAACGCCCATCAACTCTAAAGAAATTCTGTCTACGTGCGATCTTGTGATCGCGGAAGTATCCCATCCCTCTACCGGCTTGGGCATCGAACTTGGCTGGGCGAATGCACTTAGCATACCAATCGTCTGTATCCACAAGACCAATACGAAGCCCTCCAGCGCACTGCATTTTATCTGCAATACATTTTTTAACTACCACTCTGAATCCGATCTCATTAACCGCATCCAAGAAGCGTTGGCCTGAAATTTTTGAACCAACTCCCATATAACCTGCCGCAAAAGATGATCATGTTAACATGATCATCTTTTTTAAAAACTTAGCCAGTCATGAACACTTCACTATCCTCCATTGCTATTCGGTACGTGCCCTTATCGCGATACCCGACAGACAATATCGAAAGCAAAATACTGCCCTATGACCCCACGCCCCGTGCCAAAATCATCACATAAAACTATTGCATTTTGACCACATCCTTCGACAGAGACCTCGCTCGGGCCATCATCCCCTTCCTGGCGACTGGACCCAATCTTAATACTCTCGTCTGGACACGATAATGCATCAGCCGCAGCTGAGCGCACGGCATCGCGTTGAGCCTGAGCATACGTTGAAACATACCAAATCAACCAAATAAAGAACGGTACGGCTAGCGCCACACAAAGTAATTGTCTCTTATTGAAAAATAATTTGGACATATCGTCCTGCATCAAGTAGGCGTCAGCCTTTCTCATTGCAAATGATGCGCCGTCGGCTCGACCAATGCCCCGAACCAGAGGACAAAGAAGATGAGAAGAAAAAATCCTAAGGCTAAGGATCCAAACCACAGCTCAAGGAATCCTCCAATCATTGCTTCATTTGGATTATCTGCATTGTAGTACACGGATACCGTATCGCCGATATTGAATGCGGGTGGATTGGACTTAACACGGGTGAATACCTGGTGTGTTGTCCCACTCGGGGATGTGAAGACGGCTTGATGTGTAAACGTACCAGTGCGATTTATTTCCATGTTACTCGTCTGAGACACGGTAGGGGGAACGTATTCCGCGCTCTGGATCGTTCCCTGTGTTTTTTCATAAAACAAGATCGCCCGGATAGGTTTTCGCACCTCCCAACAAAATAAGAGAAAAAAAATGATAAAGACGGTAAACAGTGGCCAGGAAAAGCTTCCGCGAAAAAACATACGCTACTTCGTTACGAATGAGGAGATAAATAAAAAGGATTACCTGGATCATCCTCGAGTAACCAAACATCAATCCTGCTGCACCAATAATACGTTCCTGGAGAAGGAAGAGCAAATTCCTTTGTCAGCGTCTCCCGTCTAAAGAAGTCACTCGATTGGTCGCTAAGCTTGTCTTTTTCTTCGATAAGGAGTACCTTTATTCACCTATTATTCTCAACGATATATGTCGATTATTGCGTGGCTTGGTGCGGCTATTTTTATTTTCGGCTACTTGCTTATCGCCCTTGAGCAGAAGTTTAGCACTCATAAGTCTGCCATCGCCCTTATGATGGCAGGTGGCCTTTGGACGCTAGCTGCGTTCCAAGACCGTAATACCCTCGCTTTTAAGCAAATTACCAACGAAACGGCAATAAATGTCTTTAGCATCATCGCCTTTTCCTTGGCCTCGATGGCGTTAATCGAGATCCTTGCCCATTATCGTTTTTTTGATTTTGTCCGAACCAAACTTCTCAAACTTCACATTCGGGATGGAGGGCAGTTTATCCTCATCATGTCCCTGTGTTTTATTCTTTCCGGAGTGCTCGATAATATTAGTTTAACGATTTGCTTCATCCAGATTGCCCGAAACTTTTTTAAAGGAAAGAATCTACTCCTGGTTGGTGCCGCCATTGTGATTGGAGCAAATGCGGGTGGTGCCTGGTCCCCGATCGGAGACGTGACTTCACTGCTCCTATGGTTAGGCGGCAAGATTACCGCTCTGCAAATGATCGGCTCCGCCTTTTTACCTACCTTAGCCTTAACGGTTGTTACTGGCTTCTTTCTCTATCGCCAACTTGATGCGACGAGTTTTGTAAAAAATGAAGACGAGAACCAGAAGGTAGAGTTGTGCCTCAGTGAAAAAATTGTCATCGGCTCCGCGCTGGGAGCGTTCGTGCTACCTCTGCTTGCGAACATCATCGACGTGCAGCCTTATACCGCGCGCCTCTTTGGACTTGGTGTAACTTGGGCTCTGATTGAGATCATGCGTACCAAGAGCCGTCAGCCACATGAATCGCACTTATCCGCCAATATTGAAAAGATTGTTCAGAAGGTCGACATGTCCTCGATCATGTTCATTACGGGCATCTTATTAAGTGTGGGCGCGTTAACCTCGCTAGGCATATTGAACTATTTATCGCGCATTGCAGTTGGGGCAGCCCCCTCTGACCTCTGGCTTATCACCCTTAGCTCTCTTCTTGGTCTGTTGTCGGGAATTATGGACAACTCCGCCTTGGTTGCCATCGCTATGCAAGTTTTTCCCATTCATGATCCACGTATTTGGGCGCTTATTGGGATTACCACGGGCACAGGTGGCTCGCTCATGATCTTTGCAAGTGCAGCAGGCATCGTTGCTATGGGGAGCCTTAAAGACCTTACCTTCCAAGCCTATCTTAAACTGGCGACCTTACCCGCGTTAGCCGGCTTAGCAACTGCCGTTGGAGTCTGGATTTTGCAATATAGGTTTATTTAGACCTTTAAAGACTTGGGTACTTTTTTGATATACTTGAATTCATGAAAAATCCGTTATCAAAATCACCCGTGCACAGCACCCCAAACGATCTACGAGACGCCCTTACCTCGTCTCCGGCGATTGAAGCCGCCTGGAAGGATCTCACTCCCCTCGCTCGCAATGAGTGGATTTGTTGGGTTATTTCGGTAAAGAAAGAGGAAACACGAAAAGACCATATTCGACGCATTCGCGAAGATCTTTTAGCGGGGAAACGGAGACCTTGTTGTTTCGCTGGGTGTATCCATCGTAAAAAGGCTTAGGAAAGATTTTGGATAATTGGTAGGAAGAAGAAAGACTGTATGCTACCGTTTCTTTGTTATGCGAGAAATCGAAATAAAAGCCAAGGTTCATGATCTTGAAAAGATCTTAGCGGCGTTAAAAAATAACAGGATTATTCTTGGAAAAGAGAAAAAGCAGCATGATGTTGTTTTTTGCAAACCCGGACAAAAAGAATACGAGCCGAATTCGCAGTGGCTACGCATCCGTACGGAGAATGATACGAAAACAATTTTTACCTTGAAGATGGATACGGGCAGAAAACTGGATA
>CAZIQG010000090.1:0-3397 GCA_964541725.1 uncultured Gammaproteobacteria bacterium | reverse complement strand
CTTTTTTGAGGGCTGCTGAGAGAGGAGAGGGGGCTTGAGGAGGGGGTTTGGGGGGGAATGCGGGAAAGGGAGCGCTTTTGGGATTGAGCAATTTTATCGGGTTTTTGTTTTGAAGCGTGTGACTACATTTCTTGGAATCCTATTTAACTGACTTTGATGACGCCGAACTCTTAGACCAAAAGGAGCTCCATAAAGACGAAGTAGAGGGTACGAGCCCCTACTCCTGGACTAAGCCAATAATTCTTCTAATGCGACCCTATATTGCTCGCTCCTCACCTCTTCTCTAGCATCGCTATTATTTTGATAGCCTTCGCTTGTAACCATTTCTCCTTTTACCAAGTTATCTCCTACAAATAGAATGGCGGCAGCTGGTACTTGAAAGTGCTTAGAAACAGCAAAAATAGTAGCTGCCTCCATTTCGACAGCAAGAAACCCTTCCTTAGACCAGTTTTGAACGTCTTCGAGGGTCTCAGCCATCATAGCCTGACACGTTGTCGTATCACCTTGCCAGACTTTGTGCCTTGGGTTGATTTTCTTTATTAATCTTTGAGTGAGGGCAGCATCGGAAGCATGTCTATGATCAACTGCATCTGGATCGTACATTCTTGTAGCACTTTCGTTTCCAAAGCTAAACGTAGGAAGAATCAGATCAAGACTTGAAACTTTGGGAGACAGGCCACCGCAAGATCCTAACAAGATATTCTTTTTTGAACCAAACAGACAAGCAAGATGGAGATATTCAGAAAGAAGCGCGCTGCCATATGACACATCAAACCAATATCTCTTACCCTCTATATTGAACTCAAGCACTTGCGCTAAAAAGCTTGGCAAAGCCCCGTACTCGAAGTTCTTTCCAGACTTTTTCAAAAGAGTTTTGAATATCTCGGTTTGTTTAACCCTGTCCCAAGTTCCATAAGATAACATTCCATCTACGCGATAATCTTTTGGGAGTCCTAGAAAAGACTTGTAATCCTCGGCTGTGAGCGTTTTATACATAGGTTCATGTTAGACCATTACAATCTTGCGGAAAATGAGGATGAAGTGAAGACATGCGAGACGGAATCAGATAGAAGCTATCTGTAAGTCAAAAGCTCACTTTACCTGGTATGATCCAAGATCTACCCTTTTAAAATCAATAAGCTCTAGCTAGAACAATCCTTATGTTCAGCCATCTTCTTTATATCCCAGTTGGAGATGCCCCAAAAGGAGCGGCCATTGTCCAAATCGGGTCTCCTAACACAGGTAAAAACAATCGGCGAATATTGTAATTAATTCCACTTCCAGGTGCCGAAGGGCCATCTTGAGTGCGATCTTCTCTAGACAAGAATTGAAGGCGGGTCATTACTTGCGCCACAACATCGGGTCCAAAGCGTTCATGCAATAACCACCAAAAACACTCACCCGTTGGATATACTGTAGTCGAGTTATAGGGCTCACCCTCACGGTAGTAAGGAATGAGCATTCCATTTCGTCCAGCGATATACCCCGTATCACGGCATTCATAGGAACTGGAACCAGTTCGCCCATTAAGACGCTGAGGGATGTATTGAGCCAACCCCTCGTTGAAAACGGGATAGATATTCGTTCCCACAAGAAACCGATGCACCAATTCATGATCGCCCTGTAATTGGCCCCAGCGGGCCAAAATCCAAGCATGCTCAGGCAACCCTAGATCAATCTCTCGCAGATAATCTGCTTCCGTTCGGAAGTACCAATATAAAGGGAAATTTTCAGACTGCTCTCCACAACATAAACCCGTATATTGACTACTTGAATCAATTTTATACCTCACAACGATTCTATCACTCAACAAAAAGGGAGGCCTTCCTAACAAAGCTTGCGTTGACTGAACATCTGTCTTTAGCTTTTTTAAGGTGAACTTCCCAAATGCTTCTGCATTTGGTCCAATATTCGGCAATACAACTTGATACTTTCCAACGTCGCTCGATAAAACAAGCATGCCATCCGGGCGTTCTTCGCGCCTATATCCGTCTATTACCAATGCGAGCGCTCTGGCACGCCAATTTGTCGCATTCACTTCTGAATCAGGAGGCGCCGTTGGAGCAAGAGGGGTAGGAGCTGGTTGAGGAACGACCGGTTGAGATGGAACAGGTAGAGCCACAGAACAATCGGTATTCGTCAAACGAAATGACACTGACTGCGCGGATTCATCAGGAGATAATGTAAGCAATGTCACGCTCCCATTCGTTGCAGTCGGTACCTGTTCTCGATATACAACCTCTGAAGATCCCCCGCCTATTGGAAACGTCGTGATCGCTGGCTCAGTCATGGATCCGTCGCTCTTTCGCCAAACATACCAAACCGTTCCAGCTCTGGACGCCGTAATCGTGCCGCGAAAGGTGAACGCGTGACTCGTACATGCGGCTACCGTCGCCCCACCGTCCACGGTTACGGCAAGAGTGATTTGCTGTTCCTGTATAGACTCAGTCGCACGCTCCGTCGGGAGAGGTGCCTGTGCCGCCGATCGATTACACACGGTTTCAAATGGAGCTGGCACCGAAACAGCACCGGAAGGACGCGTGGCGATAAAATGCACCGAATTACTTGTCGTTCGGTTTGCATCTAAAACTATTTGGCGACGATACATTATATCTCCTTCGTTTGCGACCCCGCTTAGTTCTAAGCTTAATTCAGGTGTGCGAAACCCATCTTCATATACGAAATAACCGATGACACGACCGGAAGCAGTTCCAGATACACGCGCTCTCGCAGTCACAACTTGCTCGCATGGTCTTGAGTACGAGGTTTCAACCATAACCCTAGCAGATCTAACCGTAAAAGAAGGGAGATTGCCTTGCTGAATAGATTCACTACTCCGTACGGAGCGAGACGATGGATCAATCTCTATCGAAGTCAGCACTCGATCCGTTACGGGTTGTGCCAACCCACGAATGAAAGTATAAGATGCAGCAGTAGGAGCAAGGTAATATCGCTTCAAAGAATTGGGCGTGACATACCATAACATTCCACCATCTTGAACAGACAAAAGAAATCGACCAGCCACACGTCTACGAAGTGCCATGTCCCCTCGTAGAGAACTATCGCCCATCGGGATCTTGTTCAGATTAATTCGATTCACTCCAAGCGCGAGAGGACGTAAAGTGCGAATAGCTTCTTCCACAGAGGAGCCTAGATAGTAGCGCTTGGAATTGACCGGGGAAACGTACCAAAGATGAGTCGGATTATCTGATGTATACAAGAGCTTTCCTCCATATTCCGAGATAGCTGCCTGAACCATAGAGGATGCTGTAAAACATAGAACCACTACCAACGCACCAAAAAATAAGGAACGAACTAAAGTTTTTACCATATGATAGCAGTATGACAGATCTTTACTAAGGGGCATATATTACCCATGAAGCTGCAAACACTATTC
>CAZIQG010000089.1:0-3491 GCA_964541725.1 uncultured Gammaproteobacteria bacterium | reverse complement strand
GCTGTACGAGGATTTAATGAAAGTTTTCTTGCGGCGATGGTTGCTGGGGTATGAAAAATCCACTCTGTAATGAGCCTCCCCATCTTCCAGGGTTTCAGTCGAGCATGACGTATATTCATGCTCCAAATTAGCAATATATTACCTCAAACATCTACACCTGATCGCTCACCGAGCGGTTCATTGTTTTTATTGAGCTCTCGCTTTTAAAAGCAAGATCCCACGAGGGTTGACTTCTTTAATAATTTAATGTTGAGATTCCTGCCAGGAGGTATTGCTCATGGAGCAAGACAACGATGTACAGAGAGGACTCCTCGAAGGAGTCCAGATCCTGTGGCTGGATCCAGGCCCGCGTGATCCTGGCATCCTCGGCGAATGCCTCCCCGAGGCAGGCGCTACCGTGACCCACGTCCAGACCGTCGACGACGCCATCGCCGCTGTCCGCGCATCTCGCCGGTTCGATCTCATCATCACGGACATGCGGATGGGTTCGGGCAAGGCCTTCTCTGCGGACGGGCGCGCGTGCGGCGGTTACTGTACGGGTATGCTCTTTGAGGAGTGGCTGCGCTCGCCTGCACCCGATGGCGGCAAGCTCTCGCCGGAGGACGTCCCTCTCCTTCTCCTGACCAACGCATCGCCGGAGTTCCTGTCGCTGCACGGAGCCCGCCCTCCGCAGGGATCACGCGATCGATACCTGATGAAGACAGACAGATCTGCGCTTCCCACAATGCTGCCCTACTTCCTTCACGGCATGCTCCACGGCTAGACGTTCCCCCGTTCCTCTCTCTAAAAATCTGATCTCATTCGACGCCCCGCCCGTACCCACGAGCGGTCTTATTTTTTTATTTCATGATGCGCAAGACATCTCGCTTCATACGTTACATTTTTTGCACTCCCTTCCACCAAAATCATCGGGTCATCATACGCCACCGGTTTATCATCGCGTAACCGTTGTGTCCGCGTCGCATTATACGCTCGACACACACTACAAACTGCGCGTGAGCGTTGAATCACTGTCTCCGGAATCGCCATGAGCGCCGCACACGTCGGAAACAATTCCCCACGAAAACTCGTATCAATTCCCGCCGCTAAAATAATTTTTCCTTTACGCAACTCCTCTTCCAAGATCGTCGCCAGCATCGGCGTAAACATATTCACCTCATCAACCCCGATCACGAGCTTATCTTTGATAAGCGCCCGCAAGGCTTCAGGATCCTCCGGATCAACCCCCATCGCCTCAATCAATAATCCAGACCGCGACTGCACCGTCGGTGTCCGCGTATCAAGCGTCGGCCGCACGCAAATCAAAGGAATTTGTTGCTCCTGAAAAATACGTAAGTGTCTAACTAATTCTAACGTCTTCCCCGAAAACATCGGCCCCGTAAAAAACGTAAGTGTTCCCTGATGCCCAATCGGCGAAGTAAGCAAAGACATATCCGCCCGCCAGCATACGTCCCCCTCCTCATTTCATCTAGACCCTTCCCTTCCCATCCTCCCCTCATCTAGGGCTCGCATACCTGCAGCTTTTTCTTGGCTACAGCTGTCTGAGCAAGGAGACGATGCCGTTGCGGTCGAGTTGCGGTTGCAGGCATCGGCTCCGGTCCACCATAAAGAGCTCGTGGTGGAATGCGAGTTCTGTAGCCAAGAAAAAGCTGCAGGTATGCGAGCCCATCGCCTATATATCACTATCCAATCCCTACTCGATCCGTCTGGGCTGGGTTCCCTCCTTCGAGGGAATGACAGGAGAGAGGGATACCTGTTCCGCTGCGAGATCCCTCTCTCCGTCGGACTCCGTTCGGGATGACGGGCAGAGTGATGGGGGAAGCGCGTCAAGAAATAATATTTTATTTATGATACTCCTTCCCTCGTAAAATCGTCTCCGCACGATACAGTTGTTCCAATAATAAAATACGCGCCATCACATGTGGCAACGTCTGTTTTCCAAACGATAAAAGGTGGTGTGCTTTTTCACGCACTTCCTCAGACACTCCCCACGACCCTCCAATCAAAAACACCACCGGTCTTCCGCCCTCAGCCCACCCTTCTAATCGTTCCGCAAAGGCAGGTGAAGATTCATTCTTCCCACGTTCATCTAGCACGACAATCGTTGCATTCGCCGGTAAGGATTGTAGTAACCGCTCCGCCTCGCGTTTTCTCGTCTCTTCTATGTTCGGCTTAGCCGACCCCCGGTGCGCTTCTTCCAATTCAATTACCTCCACCTTGGCAAAGGGCCGCAAAGATTCGATGTATTTGTGGATAGCCTGTGGATGCCACGCCTCGTGCGTCTCTCCAATAACCCGAATCACAAAATGATGCATACCTCATTCTGGCATTCCTGTTCCATTCTTACTAGCTCTCAAAAAAGCCTTTTTCTTGACGAGGACCTGTCTGAGATCCTTGAAATGGCTCCCAGGAACAAGCCGAGTTCCGCAGGCAATAAAAAGGCTTTTTTGAGAGCGTCCCACCCCCTCTTGACATCCCCTCCGGTCTTCTATAAAGTACTGCCACATTCGAATACCAACTCCCCAGAACGACCGGCTGATACGGAGGGAGCAATGGAGACCCAGACAGACGACAAACCATCGTGCAAGCCTGATCTCCCGATCAGCTTGGCGACCGCCAGGCTCTTTTCATCCCTACCCCAGATTGACACAGATAAATACCGATCCCGATCGGTCTTGATCCGTGTCCGTCTTACGCCACACCTGTACTGGATCGCGTACGATAGGCAGTGAACCTCGACAATAAAAGAATCAATATACAATGCGTATATGGCATGGTGTTCTGTCCGTCTGACAGAACAGCCTGCAAAATTGCAATTAGTTAAGTCCGCACGTACATCGAATAAACTACCGTCCAACCGAAGTAATATTCGGCATCTGGATGGTCGAAGCACGTAAGGGCATACGGTGGATGGCTAGGCAGCGAAGAGCCGACGAAAGACGTGGCAGCCTGCGAAAAGTCTCGGGGAGGTGGCAAGCAACCTTTGATCCGGGAATATCTGAATGGGGAAACCCCCTTAGTTGAAGACTAAGGACTCGACCTCTGAATACATAGGAGGCGAGAGGGCACCTGGGGAAGTGAAACATCTCAATACCCAGAGGAAAAGAAACAAATATTATGATTCCCCAAGTAGTGGCGAGCGAAACGGGAACAGTCCAAACCTATTACATTAACTCTTACACCGAGTTGGACGCAAGTTTAACCGCGGGTTTGAGGGCGAGCATGGGCTATCGTGTAATAGGGGTTGTTGGGACGAGTCAGGCATCTCCCATTAGATGCACAGTGATAGATGAATTATAGGTGAGCGTTCTGGAAAGAACGGCCAAAGAGGGTGATAGCCCCGTAACCGAAATGATCTCATCACGCTGGACTCTGCTCCAAAGTACAACGAGGCCCGAGAAACCTCGTTGGAAGCCGGCACGACGATGTGCCAAGACTAAATACTCTTCCTGACCGATAGTGAACAAGTACAGTGATGGAAAGCTGAAAAG
>CAZIQG010000088.1:0-3645 GCA_964541725.1 uncultured Gammaproteobacteria bacterium | reverse complement strand
AGGTCGATGAAGCCATCGACGGCTTCGCGGAGGTGGTTATTGGTGGAGGGTCCAAAGGCGACGGCTTCGCAGACGATCCCCATGGCTTTGAGGTAGTTTACGAGCGGAATGAAGTCGCCGTCGCCGGTAACAAGCACGATGACATCCACACGAGGCGAAATGGCCATGGCATCAACGGCCATGCCAACATCCCAGTCGGCTTTTTTCTCGCCGCTGGCGAATTCTTGGACGTCTTTGACTTTGAGTTCGATGCCGTTGGAGGTGAGAGCTTCAAAAAAAGCGGTTTCTTCGCCGGTTTTGGATTTGGCGACGTAGGCGATGGCGCGCACGAGTTCACGGTTGCCGACCGCGGCTTGGACAAGCGCGGGAAAGTTTACGCGAGAGCTGTATAAATGCTTCGCAGAGTGGTACATGTTTTGTGTGTCGATAAAAACGGCGACACGTTGTGAAGGGCGTTGTAACATATAAAAAGTATCGTGTATTGGGTATCGAGAATCGAGTATGGTGATCGGGCTACGTTCTGGCGCTCGATACACGATACTGGATACTCGATACTTGGGATTAGTTGAGGAGAGGGTAAAAGATTACCTCTCGCAAAGATAAAGAGTTTTATAAAAAAGACTCAAGATCAATAAAATAATACTAGATTTTTTCACTTTTGTCCAGTTTTTCTTCTTTAGGGAAGAGAGGAAACAAAAAGACTCCGTAATAGGAGTCTTTTTGTTTTAGATCTTGAGCTTGGCCATCAATTCGTCGTAGGCCTTGTTGTCGGTACGCTTCAAGTAGCGCATAAGGCGACGGCGTTCGCCAACCTTTTTGATGAGACCACGACGGGAGGAGAAGTCTTTCTTGTGGGTCTTCAAGTGGTCGGTCAATTCTTTTACTTCTTCGCTCAAGATGGCGATTTGGACTTGAGGGGAACCGGTGTCGGTGGCGTGGGTCTTAAATTTCTCAATGATCTTCTTTTTCTTTTGTGGGTCTAACATAGGTCGTTCAACGACGTTAGCGTGCGGATCAGATCCTAGAAGAATCTTGGTCAGGACGGCATCGTCGGGTAAGCGCGTTCGTCAGGGGGTCCGACGAGGCGTAAGAATAAGACGAAGAACCGAGGTTTTTCGTAGGCAAACCCTAGCAAATCCCTAGAAAAAATGCAAGCGTCCGGAGAGGGACGCTGTGGGAGAGGGTGTTGTATTAAAAGAAGTGGGTGGTGCAGTGGCGGTCAGGCGGCGAGGCGGTCTTCGGTCTCCGTGACCACATGCTTGTAGAATGCTCCGCCACAGAGGGAGATCACGATGTCTCCGGGCTTGCGGTCGCAGTGGCGTACGACTTCCCATGCCATGGTCACCCCATGCAGGCTCTTGTTCCCTGCACGGCACGGACGATCGGTGTGTTCTTGGTCACATCCGAGCAGTCCCACGACGTCGCACTTGAAGATGCGTGCGATCACTCCAGGCTCTGAGAGCAGTGCGTGTGCCTCATCCAGCTTGATGCGTTTTCCGTCTCCTCGACCGTTTCCTTGTTGAAGCCAGACGGTAGGTTTCGTCATGGCGTCCTCCGGTGAGCTGTCCTGGACTGTCCAGGAGGGGTGCTCAGATAAAAGGGTTTCATATCACCTTTTGACTGTCAATTTTTTACTGCCGCAATTGCCTAAAAAATAAGCAGAACCCGGAGAGGGTTCTGAAGGAAGGGGGCGTATTGTTCAGGCGACTTCGAGGGGAGGGCGAGTAATGGCTGCTTGGCGTAGAGGATGGGGTTCGAAACCTTCACCTCCGACGACGAGATCCTTGAGTTTTGCCGTGCGATTGCCGACGAGCTGCACCGACTGGTTGAAGCCGAGTGCTTGCATCCGTAGCAAATACGCACGGTATTGATCCTCGGTCTCGCCCGGAAGGAGATCGACGATGATTCGCACCAGGACCTTGGAGTCCTCGGCCGTTTCATTGACAATCTTTCCTCTCTGGATGATGGGCTTGTATAGGGTGTGCCGTTTTTCCGCGAGCACCGTTCTTAATGTTTTTGCTGCTGACATTGTGTTCTCCTGACCTCTCTGACCGTTGGAGGGAAGTCTCCGTGGGTCGATTGAAGCCATGAGATTGTTGTCTTGGATCTAAGAAAACTCCTACCGGGTTGCGGTAGGAGTTTTCTGGGATGACGTACGTAGATGTATGGGTATCTAGGTAGCCATGGAAAATCCACCGCGCGAGGAGGTCGTCTTAATGACGAGAAGGTTGCAAACGCAAAGATCCATCCACTTGCTAATAAAGCGGATGGAGTTGAGATTGCGATACGCGCGGTGACTCATAACTATATTTAATGTGCATGAGGTAAAAAAAGCTGTCAAATCTGATTGTGGAAAAGACCCTTCTTTTTCTCGGAATGGGGTTCTGAGGAAAAGGAGAGCCGCGAGGAATCGCGGAGGGAAGAAGGAGCGGGTGGGGTTAGAAGCTTGGGGCGCTTGAGCCGCCGTTGGGCTTGGGACCGAAGCTTCCGCCTCCGGGTGTCGGAGCGGGTCGCTTGTCGCGTGCAGGGGTGGGCGTGGTGGGCTGGCCTCCCTCTTCTTGAGGGGGTTCTGCATCTGCAGAAAGGGGCTGAGGGAGATCGAACGGATCTACTGAGTCTGCGACCATGATGCTCATTCAGCTCGTGTCCAGGATGCTGTCCTGAACGAGGGGAGGGGCTGACCTCTCACCTCGAGACAGGACACCATCTTGAAAAGCTATCTTCATTCCCGTCATCCCGAACGAAGTCATACGCAGTGAGGGATCTCGCAGCGAAACGTGTAGCCTCTATCGCTATCTGTTTCCGGTCGAGATTCCTCAGTCGTCGTCGGACTCCTCCTTCGGAATGACGGGGTTACAAAAGACCACCGGGGAGGTGGCCTTGAGATCAGACGTGCGTACGCTAATCTTCGTCCACCTAGGGTGACGGAAAGAAGCTAAACGCAAACACGTTTGATCTCATGTATAAAGAATAGTCTGGGAAGAAGGGAGCGTCAAGAGAAGTGTTTATAGGGTCTTTGAGCTTGACGAGGGCTGTGGATTTGATAAAAAGAATCACCCTTAGTCAACGGCAATTTCGCCTGGACTTAGGGGAGGAAACCGTGGGAAAGGTGTTTTTGGCGCTTGATGTTCTGTCCGAGGGAGACTGTGCCTCGATCGTTCAGATGTTCGAGGTGGATCCTAACTCCCTTCGGGCGATGCTGACTGTCGCCTCTACCTGTTTCGTGACTCGGACCCTCGTTCAGCGCTGGATCTGTGCTTTTCTTTCCGCGGATGAAGTCGATGCTTCCTTGGTGCCTCTCATCCTCGAAGTCATCCAGGGTCTCGATCACACCAACGCGAACGGCGAGCGCCCGTACCCGGATCCTGTACATGTGGATCTCGCGAAGCGGTTCGTGGAGAAGATCGAGCGTGCTGGCGTGACGTGTCCTGGGCTCGAAGCACTCAAGCTGCGCTGTGGCTTCATGGGGCGTGACCCGGTGCCTACGAGCTACTAGTCTCAAATAGCGTACCTTAATTTCCTTAGCGTTTCGTGCTTACACGGGCGCTTTTCTTGTTTATAGGCATAATTCAGATTTGACATATATTTTAAAAAATTCTAATATCAAAAAATATTAAATTGAATAAATTGTTGATAGCTTAGTTT
>CAZIQG010000087.1:0-3709 GCA_964541725.1 uncultured Gammaproteobacteria bacterium | reverse complement strand
CAGCACTTGTTTCCCGTCGCCACCTTCGCAATAATTACCAAACCAACCAGGAAAACCTGTTAGGAGAAGCGTGGTGGAGGAAGGCATAGTATCAGTTCTGGCCAAGAGTTAAATTACGTAAGACCGTGGCCATAATACTTAGCTGAGGATTTACCGTGGGAGCCTCAGGGAGCAGGCTCGCATCTTGGATAGAAATACGCTTGAAGCCTTTCAGTCTCCCGTATGAATCAACAGGACAGTCATCCCGTTCACCCATTGGGCAAGAGCTGAAGGCGTGGATGGACATCGCGAAAAGATCTTGTGCTCGAAACGGGCGCGCCATTTCTGCGCCCGGTCGAAGAGAGCCTGCTAAATACGTCGCACCGGCGGAGCGCAAGAGGTTCTCAAGATGGCGGTATCCCTGCTCCAACCAACGCAGGTCTTCTGCTCCGAGGTGGTAGCGCACTCGGTAGTGAGATCGTCCCACGCTCTGCAGCCTGCCTGTCCCGTGGCTCGGGGTGGCAACATAGTACATAGCCATGTGTTTGAGCGAAGAGAGCCAAGCTTGGCTCGCTGGCCACTGTGGCATGAGAGACGCTGCCAAATGCGCAGGCCAAGACAGGGACATGCCAAAGGAAAGCTCGGGCGCCAGAGCCTTGATTTGAATAGCCGACATGAGATCTTTCCAGGGCTCTACCACTTGATCAAAAGCTGCCGTAATACGCAGGGTTGGATGAAAGCGCAACGTCTGCCCGATGCCACGAGTGATGCCGCTTCGTTGCAAAAGTAGCGGGGTCTGTAACGCCCCACACGCCAACGTAAGCTGTTCGCAGTGAATGGTTACCACATGTTTGCTGCCGTCCGGATGCGTATGTTCTGCGCACACGTTAATAGAGGATTCATTCTCAATCTGGATACGGTAGGCACGACAACGGGTCAAGATCGTCGCCCCTTGTTTCGCTGCTTGGGCGAGATATGTTGCGCGCATACTCTGACGTCGAACAGTGCCATCTGTCTGTGCGCCAATCGTGGTAAGAGGCGCAACCGATTCCCAGCCCTGTTTTAGCGCTCCGACGCGAAAAAGTTCTGCTTGAGCCGGGAGAGCGCTTTGTGTCGGAGGAGTCGCGCACGCATCTTCTGCGGCTTGAAAAAACGGTTCCAAATCCGCCTGTCGATACCGCTCTATTTTATAGCGTGATTCCCAATCTGCTCGGATAGGTTCAGGTAGGCGATGTAAGATCCCTGCGTTCACCATACTCCCACCACCTACGGTTCGACCTTCCGCAAATACAAAACGCGCATTGCTTTCTACGGGGACGATCCCACCTTCTCGCCACATGCCTTGCATGCAGGTTTGAAGGGTGGGCGGCGAAGCGAGTTCGGAAATGTCAGGCCCCTCTTCTAACACCAGAACGGCCTGGCCTTGTTTTGTGTGCCAGTCTGCACATAAAGAACCGCCGACACCGCTCCCAATAATGAGATGTCGGACACGCCTCTCCGTTTCCTTCCCGCAGACGACAAGCGCGTTTCGGATAGGGTCACTCATACGGAAAGAAGGTCGTGATAGAGACGCAGTGCGTGGGTATATCTGTCATAGCTGTTTAGAGATAATGCCGTCCAGTTCTCGGCTCGATCCGTTATGCTCATCAAGCAAAACATCGTTATCGCACGTACAAAATCTCCGGGAGGAGAAAGCGGAAAACGAAGCCAGCCTTTTAGTAGTGTGCTGACTTCGTTCCCGGCGAGCACATCCAAAGAGCGCTGGTATCTAAGCCAGCTATAGCCACGTAATGCGAGCATGGCGAGGATAACGGCGGTACGATAGGGTTCGCGCATCGCAAGCCATTCCATTGTAATATATGCCGCCGCCGCTTCCTGTCCATCTTCTTGAAATGGAAGGCCGATACCCGCTAGAGTGCCTAAAAAAAAGGCACGTCCCGTATTAACCACTAGGGGGCGAAAAAACATAAGAACTGACAAAATTCAAACACAGGAACGCGAGAAAGTCTATTTTCTCCTGTGCAAGGTTGCAGGAGGGATAAAAAGCTGCTTAAATAAGCCAAACTACATGTTGGCGATTATCCTGGGTACACGTCCAGAAATTATCAAAACAGCCCCCATTATCCTGGAGGCGCTTCGGCGTAACCTGCCTATAGGCATTATTCATACCGGACAACACTATACGGCAGAGCTAGATGAGATCTTTTTTCAGGAATTAAATCTTCCCGCCCCACTGGCACATATCCATGTCGGTTCTCATCCTCCCGCACGCCAGATCGGTCTCATGATGCAGCGTTTGGAGGAGGTATTGCGTGACATAAAGCCAGACGCCGTGCTTGTCCAAGGCGATACCAATACCGTGCTCGCTGGTGCGCTAACCGCCCATAAAATGGGCATTCCGATCGCTCATTTGGAGGCCGGTCTGCGTAGCGATGACTGGTCCATGCCAGAAGAGGCGAATCGAATTCTTGCAGATCGCCTATCAGATTGGCTCTTTTGTCCTACCGATCTACAACGACAGCGCTTGGCGCAAGAGGGGATTACCCATGGTGGAGTGCATGTCGTAGGAAACACGATTGTCGACGCCGCGCTGCATTATTCCAAGGTTGCCTATGAAAAGAGCGATATTGCGGAGCGCCTCCAAATCGCCAATCGTCCGTACGCGCTTCTCACCATGCATCGTCCAAGTAATGTCGATGACCTTCCCCGTCTCGAGGCCTGGATGCGCACGATTTCCCAGGTAGCACGCGAACTCGATTTACAGATGGTCTTTCCGATCCATCCAAGGACAAAAGGACAATTGGATCAGGCCGGCATTTCCCTTGATAAACATATTTTTACGGCGATTGAACCCGTTGGGTATTTAGATTTGCTACGTCTCCAGGCGTCCGCAGATGTCGTACTAACAGATTCAGGCGGCTTACAAGAAGAAGCTTGTATTTTGCGCGTCCCCTGTGTCACGCTCAGAGCCAATACCGAACGCCCCGAAACGTTACATGTAGGGGCTAATCAGCTCCATGCCGTTCCAGACATGGAGTCCTTGCTCGCTGTATTGGAATCTGCCCGCAAAAAATCTCGTGACTGGGCCAATCCCTTTGGCGATGGGCAGACAAGTCAACGCGTGGTTGATATCTTGTATAAAAATAACTTAGATCCAGGCGTATGAACATTCTTGTGGTAGGAGCAGGCTATTGGGGGCCAAATATTGTGCGTAATTTGGGCAGTTTTACCGATGTGCAAAAAATCGGCCTGGTTGATCTTGATCCAAAAAAAGCAGAAGCGGTCGCGTTTCGTTTTCCACGCGTCCACGTGGAACCTTCTTTTGAAGTCGCGTTGACATCGGACTATGAAGCCGCGATCATCGTCACACCTGTGTTGACGCATGCGAAGCTCGCGACGCAAGCCTTAGAAGCAGGCTTGCATGTCTTGATCGAAAAACCCATCACTCGCACCGTGGCAGAAGCAGAGGCGCTTATCGCACTCGCAAAGCAACTAGATCGACGGCTCATGGCCGGACACGTCTTTCATTACAAGCCCGCTGTCCGTTTGATGGCGGAGATGATCAAAAAAGGAGAGGTCGGAAATGTGTGCTACATTGACTCAGTCCGAGTAAATCTCGGACTCTTTCGCCACGATGTAAATGTCCTTTGGGATTTAGCGCCGCACGATTTGTCAATTTTTGATGCCTTGTTGCCAGGAAAAAGGCCTATCCGTGTTTCGGCCAAGGGCG
>CAZIQG010000086.1:0-3902 GCA_964541725.1 uncultured Gammaproteobacteria bacterium | reverse complement strand
AAGGTTGAGCCTAAATAGATTCTTTGCTTGCGGAGCCAACTACCCTGCATGCCTCAGGTTTCCAACGCGGCAAGTTTAAACGCGACCATTCGAGCATCCCCCCTTCGATACTAAACGCTCTTATTCCTTGCTTCCTTAGGAGGGAAGCTATGACGCGACTTCGGTTTCCATACGGACAGATGATATAGACTTCGTCTATTTTCCACTCATCCCCTTTTGTCTCGATCATCGTAAGCAAGTCCTGATATTCGATCCGTCTTGCTTGAGGAAGATGAGCTTGAGCAAACGATAAAACATCACGCGTATCAATGAGATGCACGCTTGGCTTTAGGGCTACCGCTTGGTCGTGATTAAGATATTTCCAAATTTCCGATGGAGGGATCCCGTAGATTCTCTCACACGCTTCGACAGGAGAAATACTTTCTTGAGAAGAAAAAGGGAGATCAGTACTGGGCTCGGCTGCAAGCGTCTTCGCATTCTTATTCCCATTTTGGAGCAGGTGTTCGTTTTCTATAATAGGAAACCAATGGGCGTCTAGATACTCAAAATACTCTTCCACATAGGGAAATGGGCTGTCCGGGCAAATAAAGACGACAATGATTTCGCCATTTGCGTTTCTTAGCTGATCTAGCCGTTTAGATTCTTTTTTCTGCTTTAAAAATTCTAAAGCTCCCGCCAAAGAAAAGCCCGAGCTTGGTTCGGCAAGGATTCCATGGCGACACAGGAGGAGGCTCTGCTCGAAGGAATCCTTTGTTCCGATTTCGATGACTTCATCCGCAGCCCCTTTCCAATCAAAGGCGATTTCACGTAATAAATTTTGTGTCCGCACGCCTGGAACAGGATTATTCGGCTTACGTACTACTCCGACCGTCGTTACATTCGGATTATTTCGCTTTAGATATCCGCCCGCTCCCACCATTGTCCCTGTTGTCCCAAGACCCGCACAGAATACCGTCAACGCACCCTCTGTTTGCCGCAATATTTGCGGACCCGTCCATTTTTCGTGTGCGGCTGGATTCGCTTCATTCTCATATTGACCAGGATTCCACCAGCCTGACCGCTGGCCTGCATGCCTGGCTTTATGGAACCCGCTATCTATCTCACTCGTATCGGGACAGATCAGCTCTTCATTTACCATCACCTCAACACCAAAAAAACGAAGGAGTTGAAGTTTTCCATGCGATACTTCATGGGATGCGATCGCTTTCGTCGTATCGATGCCGAATTGCCGTGCCAAAATGCCTAAAGAGAATACGGTATTTCCGGAGGAATTCTCGATGAGATGAGAAATATCTTTCAATTCTCCTCGCGCCTCCTTTTCCAACAGCATATTCAAGGCGGGTAAAGACTTAATATTTGCGAGCGGTAAAACATTCATCAGCTTGGCGTAGATGCGCACACCATCCGCCGCAAATGGATTGAGACATTCCGGTATTTCCACCAATGGCAGCATGGGATGGTTATCCGGATGTAAGAATTCTTTAACCGCTTCTTTTCCAGAAAAAACATTTAAGGCATTTTGCATAGACGTTGTACTTCAGCAGCTCGTTGTATATCAAAAGACTCATCGATTTGTCCTGTTAAATCCCCAAATCGATCTTTGATAGATGCCTGGGAAACGTAGAGACGATGAAGCTTCCACATCTTTTGCAATCTCTTTTGAGGGTCGTACGGGATCATTTTGAGCACTTCATACGCCGATCTGACCACGAATCTATTTTCTTCCTCAAGTTCATCAAAATGAATCGTCCCCTCTGCCTTTTCCTGCGCTTCAAGATACGAAGAATAGCCGATGTATCCAAGAATTTTCTCCTTAGGGATATGAGCTTCGAGACGCGTACGGTCTTCAGCGGTTTTTACTTTATTTCCAATTACCCTTAGGACATCATCGTATCCTGCCTGCTGGCACAATCTTACGTAATCTTTATAGACTTCAATCCCTCGCCAGGTTGGTTCAACAACAAGGACCGTGAGATCGAATTGAGCATGTAGCGTGGAAGCAAACGCATCTGTCCCTGCTACCATGTCGGCTATGACAACCCCTTGCTCGTCAACTAAGTGCGTGAGCACATTTTCCAATATCGCTAAGTCATTGTGATAGCAACTGGCACCGATATCTTCTTCTGTGTACGTGCCAACGACCATGAGACGCATATCGTCATATTGCGTGCTATACTCGGACAGGATCGGATCATGTATATCATCGAGAAGGATCAAGCGCGAGCCGTGGCTGGGCGGCGTACTCTTTTTAAAGTGAGCTAGTGTCTGAATACGCGTGCTTGATCCCTTTAATATTTTCTTTATCACCTCACCAGCAGCAGGATGCGATAGATGTAGATCAGGAGCGGGGATCTGCATTCCAAGGGCACGAGGAAGGTGAATATTGAGATCTGCGTCGATAGCAAGAACATGCTTGTGTCTTGTTTTTACATATTGGCCAAATAAAGCCGCGACGGTGGTCTTACCCGCCCCTCCTTTTCCAACGAAGGCGATTCTCATAGTTTCTATATGCAAAAGCAATGCAATTGCATTTAAAGGGATTCCCTTTCTTTTGTCAATCTACCCGTTCTATTTGCCTTTTTCTTGCATTTGAGCCTATTCTACCTGCAATTCTATGCGAAACACCACTCAGGAACAGGAGCTGGGCGCCCTCTTGAAACAGGCGGGGCAAAAAGTCACCCCGGCTCGTCTCGCGCTCTTAGCCGAGCTCAAATGCTCGGCAAAGCCTTTAAATATCGACCAAATCGCTGAAAAAATGAAAAGTGCGGATAAAGCCACGATCTATCGCAATCTCGTGACGTTCCACACATTAGGCATTGTCCGCCAAGTTGACCTGCACCAAAGCAAAACCTACTACGAATGGAACGAACGCGAAGACCACCATCATCTGATTTGTATGAAGTGCCAAAAAATTCGGGATTTTGATGGCTGTGATTTTGCCCAAATTGAAAAAATCGCCCTCAAACAAGTACCTGAATTCAGTAAGATTACCGAACATTCATTTGAACTATTCGGTATGTGTAAAGACTGCGATAGATAACCACAACACTAAGCTTCTCACCCTTTTTTCCCTTGGTATTTATTTACCAGATAATTTTTGAAATGAGCGGTATGTAATGACTCTCCGCTTATTTTTTTAATCAATTCTTCTGCCGTAAACCATTTTCCGTGTTGATAGATGTTTGTCTTTAGCCAATCTCGTAACGGAGTAAAATTCCCTTGCCGCATCTCCCCTTCCAACTCCGGCACTTGTTGCTGAGCCGCTTGATACAGCTGGGCTGCGTACAGATTCCCGAGCGTATAGGTAGGAAAGTAGCCAAAGGCACCCATAGACCAATGCACGTCCTGCAGAACTCCGAGGCGATCGTTCGGGACCTCAATCCCGAAATACTCTTGTATTTTTTTATTCCAAGCCCTCGGCAAATCTTCGACTGCGAGCGTGCCTTCTATCAACTCCTTTTCCAATTCAAAACGAACGATAATATGGAGATTGTACGTAACCTCATCAGATTCGGTGCGAATGAAAGATGGCGTCACACGATTCAGAATATCGAGGAATATCTCTAGAGAAATCTTCGCTAACGGCTCTGGAAAGCGCGTCTGGAGCTCAGGGTACAGATACTCCCAAAAGGCACGCCCTTTGCCAACATGATTCTCCCACAAACGCGATTGTGATTCGTGTATCCCAAGAGAAACGGTCTCTCCTAATGGAGTTCCGTAGTGCTCGACGGGCAATCCTTGCTCATATAACCCATGACCCATTTCATGGATCGTGCTGCCAATAGCGTAAAGGAGGTCATCCTGTTTGTAGCGTGTCGTTAGACGTACGTCCGTGGGATGAAAACTGGTTGTAAAGGGATGCGTACTTTTATCTAATCGCCCTGCCTCTACATCAAAACCAA
>CAZIQG010000085.1:0-4136 GCA_964541725.1 uncultured Gammaproteobacteria bacterium | reverse complement strand
TTTTTTTATTTGCCTATAAACGCGTCATACGACTCCCCTTGCGTCATCCAAGTAATCTCCCCAGCTTCAACATAAGACTGAACTGCGGAAAGAAACATGCGCAACGTTGCTTCATGCTCTTTCTTCAATAAAACAAGAGGAATATGTATATTCATGCGCGCCATGCGATCATCATCTCGCAACGCTATCGCCTCTTCGATTAAATCAACAACAGCCTGTACATCCGCATCATCAAACGTACAGTCAGGGAAGCAATTATTTCTTCCCTCGGCCAAACTCGCCAATTCACCCATATCTCCACCCATCACCACAATCGCAGGATCTTCATCAGAAACTAAATCTTCTGCATTCGCGAGAGGAAGCGGATAGAGACGATCCGCAAACTCAAGCGGAATCGGATCATGATATCCGACATTCCGAATATACTCATCGGTCCATCCATCTGGACGAACTTCTTCAGACATCGAAAGATAGCCGAAGCCCGTCACTGCATCCATATAGGAAAATCCTGCCGCGGAAGCACCAAGTACCCAATCGGCATAGCCCGTTCCCCCGGAAACTCCACGATTGTTCTCTGCCCCAACAAGTGCATCAACAAGCGCCTTGTTCTCAACAAAATTCTGCGTAAGCTCAGCAAGCGAAATTGATCTATCTCGAAGTGATGCACCAAAATCTGCGTGTGTGCCAATTCCATGCCCTCGATCAATAACCTCTCGTAAGATATTCAAGTTCCACTTCGTATTCGCGATAGCAAAAGGCTGTTCGGATTCAATCGTAAGCTTAGCTCCATACTCATCAAAAAGATCCATTGCCCAACGAATTTGGTCTACATGACGAAGGAAAAAGGTCTCATGTTCATCGTCATCAAAATTACCCTCCATATGGGTCATGGTCGTAATATACAAACCGGCCTCTTGATTTACTCCCAAGGAAGACAGCGTGGTCTCCAAAGGATCCGGATCTTTTGCGGCAATTTGAGGCCCTATCACGCCCGGTTCGGTCAAAAACACTAAAAAAGCGCCTACACCAATTCCAACCAAAACCACCACCAAAAACACACTTCCAAGAAACAATTTACGCTGGTTCATACACGAGAGATCCTTGCCGAAGATGAAAAGCTTCTGTATACTCGCTCAGCAAAAGACAGGTGCAATATAGCATAAGTAAGGTGAAGGGAGGTTTAGTAAGTTTAGTTGAGTTGGAAGGTTTAGTTGAATAAATGAATGACAAACAACAAACTTCAGATATCTTTTATCTGTCGCCTGTCGTCCTCGCGCACATTTTTTTATCTAAAACCCAAACATACTAAACCTACCAAAACACTAAACCCACCCTCACAAACACAGGGGCGTCGTATAATGGTAGTACAGAGGTCTCCAAAACCTTTTGCGCGGGTTCGATTCCCTCCGCCCCTGCCAAGAGAGAATCACGGATTCAAAAGCCGTGGTTTTTTCTTTTTGTTCGCCAAATTCCATGAGTTCTAACCGTTTCGTTTCTTCGCGCACGGTTGGGGCGCGGTTAGAAAGCAGCTCCCACAGCTTTTCCAACTCAATGTTGAGCTTTCCGTCTATTAGTACAAAGTTCGAACCGAGCGCGGCTAACGTCTGCCGCTTTTCCTCCCAGCCGCCGCGTGTAAAGCGCTCTTTCGCGACCCTGGCGAACTCAAAGGCTTGCTCGATGGAATCCAGCCAGCTATCGGAACGATGTTCCAGGTCTTTCAATTTTGCCGCCAGCGCGTCCCGCTGTTCCGTCAGGCGTGTCTTTTGCGCGGTATATTCCTCGTCGTTCAGTAATTCGGCCAAACGCATGTCAACAAGACGTTCAAGCTTGGCCTCAGTGGCCTCGTAGGCTTTCTGTAATGCGCTACGAACGTCCGAACGCCCCCGAAACTCCTCTTCGTTCACCTGACGAAGCCAGCGCAACGTCCATGCAGTAAACCGCTCGGGCAGTTGGATGCGGTCGAGGATTTCCGCGATCTGATGCTCAAGCTCCTCTTGGCGAATACAGGGCTGGGTACATGCAGCACTCTTGCGCCGTTTGGTGCAGCGGTAATACGTGTAGGCTTTGCCTGATTTTTTCTTCTTGTGTTCGGCGGTAATTGAGCAGCCGCACTCGCCGCAACGGATCATCGTGGTGAACGCAAACGTATTCGAACGCGGACGTGCAGAGGGCAGGCCAAGCATTTCCCGTACGTCCCAAAACTCGCTCTCCGTGATCATGGGCTTGTGCGCGCCCTGAAACTGCTGGCGCTTCCCATCGACCTTACGATCAATCATGCCGTAGTAAAACGGATTACGGATGAACTTGTACATCACGCTTTTCGACAACGGTTGTCCGCCCTGACGCTTGGTTTTGCGTGTACGGAAGCCAAGCTCTTCGTTCAGGACTGTGCGCACCTGTTCGGGCGAATATGCGCCCGTGAGCAGAAGATCCCACGCGCTACGCAACAACGGAAAACGCTCAGGGTCGGGGATGATGGTGTGATCATCGAGCTTGTTGATGTAGCCGATCGGCGCACTGCCTGGTAGCCAGCCCATGCCGAGCTTTGTGCGATTGCCGCGCCGCACCCCTGCACTGAGGTCCTTAACGTATTTTTGCGCCATGCCGAGTTCAACGTGCATGAGAAGTGTGTCATCGGCACCGAATGTTTGTGACGGTGTGATAATTTTTAGGCCCAGGTCCGTAACCGCCCAAATAACCCTTCCGCCATCAAGGGGGTTGCGTGCCATGCGATCCAATTTCCAACACAGAACCCCGTGAATTTCCCCCGCCTCAACGCGCGACATCAGCTCATTGAAGACGGGTCGGCCAGGCGCTTTGGCGGATTTCGACTCCTGCATGATGGCGTCAACACGAATGCCGTGACGCTGAGCTACCAGCTGCATCTCCTGAATTTGCGCCATCATCTGCTGTTCCTGCACGCTCGGCCCTTCTCCAAGCGCCACGGGCGGGACCATACGACGCAAGCGCGCAGCAGCCTCATCTGCCTGGTCGAAATCGCTGTTCCGCAGGAGGATGTCGCCGATGACGGACACCAGCTGGGGTGCTTGCGTCAACAGCAGGGAGAGGGAACTGACTGCTTCCTGCCGACGGGTGCCGTAATCCGGCCCAACGTCCACCTGCACATCGAAAGTGCCGATGCTGGGGTTCCAGAGCACCTGCTCAACCTTCTGCGTTTCGTAATTCACGCGAGCGTCGTGAGCCTTCTGCTGGCGTGGGTCAATCATGACCTCGAAGGACGTGCCGTCATTCGCGAGGCAGCGCTGCACTCGCTGCACATCGTAAATCTTCGGCCCGATTTCCATCAGAATGCGGCCAATACGCGCAATTGCCTGGTTCTGCGCATTCACGTAATGGAACGTCGCAGTCTCTGCCTGATCCATCCGGCGGTCAATGGCACTGCCAGTCCGTTCATTGCCCTGGCCCTCCATCACATTCGGCCCCTGCCCACTGACCATGAGCATTTCCTGGTCTGCAATCTGCATGCCAGAGAGGGCGACGGGCGCGGGAACGGGCGGTGCTATGCGCTGCGGCGGTGGAATGGCCGTCGTACCATCATCCATGAAGGCGTTGTAAGGCAGCACCGCGTTACTGACGCGATTGGCGTTGTTCCAGTAGACCTCGTAGTTCTCAATCGCCTGCACAGGCGCGATCCAGGGGGTCTTGGTCTGGTTCGCCCCGTACTCCACAGCAGTGGAAGCCCAGAAATTGTACATCCGCTGGGGGTCGATCATCGCGCGCGTGTGCGATTTCCAGTCATAGACGCCATCCAGCACCACTTCCTCGGCAATCAACGGCACCAGTGGGATAGTTTCGCCCGGCCAGATGCTTTCATCCACGATATGATTCCCGATGATGTAGTACCACTCGACTTTCATCATCTCCTCTTCCCGCATCTGCACACCAGACTCGGGGTCTTTCGACTGTTCCACCAGCTGGTCGATGATTTCCTTCCCCGCGACACCGCCAAGGGTCTTCTCGGAGAAGATCTTCGGCTGTTCTCCCTCCTTCACGACAGAGAAAAGCTTCTGCCGCTCTTCCACTCGACGGAAATACTCGCACTTGCGCACGCGATCGGAAGAAACCCAGTCCCCGCCTTCTACCAGCGCCTGGTCCGTCGCGTACTTGGCCCACTT
>CAZIQG010000084.1:0-4202 GCA_964541725.1 uncultured Gammaproteobacteria bacterium | reverse complement strand
CCTTTTCATAAAAATCAGGCCGAGTCAGGTCATCATGCACAAAGCGATACAAACTTCCATGACGAGCGTTACGCGTTGGCAAGACACAGTCCAACATATCGATTCCTCGTTGCACATAGCCCACAATCTCATGCGGCTGCGCCCCTCCCATAAAATAGCGCGGCTTATCAGCAGGCAATTCCTCACGCAGCGCATCTAAAACGGCACACGCATCTTCAAACGGCTCTCCAACCGACAAACCACCCACGGCATACCCATCAAACCCAATCTCCCGCAACTCTTGCGCACTCCGACGACGCAGATCCACCTCTATTCCCCCTTGGATAATCCCAAACAACTTTGCTCCTGGATTAAATGAGCCTTCCCGTGAGGCTTCAAACGCCTCTTTAGATCGCTTGGCCCACGCGGTCGTGAGCGTAAGCGCCTGCTCCAATTTAGGACGCGTGGAGGGCAACTCCGTACACACATCTAACACCATACAGATATCACTCCCAATCGCATGCTGAATCTCCATGCACAATTCTGGGGTAAGCATCATCTTGGCCCCATCAATATGAGATTGAAAGGCGACACCTTCGTCGGTCAACTTGCGCAATCCAGATAAACTAAAGACTTGAAATCCCCCGGAGTCGGTCAGTAGCGCTCCGTTCCAATCCATCATCTTGTGCAACCCTCCAAATGACTTGAGCACGTCGACACCAGGCCGCAACCACAAATGATAGGTATTCGAAAGAAGAATCGGTGAACCTAACCGCTCAATATCAAACGACGACAGCGTTTTTACTGCGCCCCGAGTTGCAATTGGCATGAAGAAAGGGGTTTGAAGCGCCCCGTGTGGGGTCTCAAGGATCCCTCGACGCGCTTGCGAACGAGAAGAAGACGAACTCAGCGTAAACATATTATTGCAATTCTTCCTTTTTCTCTTTCAAGTAGGCAAACAACTCCTCCAACACGTTTAACATCGTCTTAAATGGTGTTTCAATAATAAAATCAAAAAACAAAACAAGAATATTGATACGCGAGACCTGGATAGATAAGTATTGGCCCGCCCGTAAAATCGGCAACATGAATAAGTCCAAGACGACTGCTTTTAAAGAATCTTTTTCGCGTAACACCACATATTCGCGCGCGCCAATCCGTAAGCGATAGGCAAAGAAACTGACAACACACAAGAAAAACAGGAAGATCGCCGTGCTCATCCAGGTAAAAGACAAAGCATACAACCCCATGATCAGGAGACCAAACGTCAAACAAAACGCCAAAAAATAGACCGTCCCAAAAGCAATTCTACCGAAGCCTTCGCGCTGCTTTGGCGATTTTATTTCGCGACCCGCGGGACCCTCCATAGAGAGGAGCTCCTCAACCGCGCGCACTACCCGTTCGGTGTTATCTTTGCCCGGCACACGAATAAACATCCCCACGATCCACATGATAAGCGGCGGAAAACAAATATTAATCGTAAGCGCGGTGGTATGAACCTGGTCATACACAAGACGTTCAAATGGAAACTCAATCGCAAGCGCCATTAACATCTTGCTCATGAAAAGATAGATGATGGAACGGCGCGTCCCTGTTTTTAATCGAGTATGGGATGCCTGATAGCGCCGCTCAGCAACCTTTACAATCTGTTGCTTAAGCGCCGGAGTTAACTCTTGAAGGTTTTCTGCCAGCGCTGGCTTTTCTTCAAAAGATTCGCGCAAAAATAAGAGAGCAACTCCCCACGGCTTTACCGCCGACAAAAACTTTTGACCAAGTGGATGCCCAATCTGCTTGCCCATCTCCTCTTGCACCTTGAGCATGCGTCCCGCCACTTCTTGAGGTTCAGCCAGCCATTCGAGCGGCCGCATCCATGCCGAACAATAAAACCGGATAAGACGATAGGCGATCATCTCATTATCTGCTTTAAACAACACCCGATGACAAGCGATGTAGACCTGTAACCGACGCGTCGTTTCTTCAAGCGCATCCTCACGCACACGAATCCTCTCCCCAATCCGTTCAAACAAAAACTCAGCCATGGCCTTGGATTGGCCTCGATCCCCCAGCAATTCTTCTAGCTCGGCCGCCACTAACGACAAAAGCCATTCTTCATGACGTAGCCCTGCCAGCTTCTGGTCACGCAACACAAAAAACTTGCTCACAACAGGAGCGACCTCATCTACCAAAAACTCTGGCAATGTTTGATTTGGGAGATATTTTGCCGCAATCAATTCACGAATCAAATGTAATGCTACGGAACGCGGATCTCGATCAAACATCGCCCGCCGCTTCACAATCCGCTCAATCGCGGCCTTACGGACCAAATGCTCATCCTTATAATCAATGGCATTGCGAACCTTTTCGTAGACAGAAGACACACGGCTCACCGCCGCGTGTACGTTAATTCGGGTATCTTCCGACGAGGCTTCGGGCATCGGTCGCGGGGTTATCGCCTCGAGCAACCGAGCCACCACGTCACGAGAAAAAGCGGTCATTTGCCAAAAGGATAGCAGAAAAGACAGATTTTGTCACGAAATAAGCCAAAAACGCCTAAAATAACAAAAGACCTCCGGGTAAGAGAGGTGTAAAGAGGAGGGAAGGGTTAGCTGCTGCAAAAGGAAAGTCCAGACTACTCCTGCATCGTCTTGGCCCGCGGCCGGAACGATTCCTTGCGGATGTTCAGCTCACGCATGTGCCGACGAAGCGTACGCTCCGGGATCATGAGCAACCTAGCAGCCTTCGCCACCATCCCCCGCGTGCGCTGAAGCGCGGCAATGTAGATAGAACGACGGTACATGTTGACCATAGATTCGAGCACGCTGGTAGGAATCTCGAACGGAGGATTGGGCTCATGAGGCGGCAGCGAAGGCATCTCTCCGTCAGCGACGAGATGCTCAAGCACACCCTCCAACTCCACCAGACTTTTCCACGGATGGTTAAAAAGAGCGAGCATCACCTCCGAGGTGATCCGCGCAGGGTCACGCACCATCCGCTGGACATGCCACGGAACCTCTTCCGGGCGTTCATGAAAGGAAGGGATCTCAACACGGGCAGAAAGACGCTTGAGTGACCACTGCAGATCCTCACGTGCACGGCGGAGCTGCTTCGCGTCCTGTGCATCGAGCAGAAAGACGATAGGACAAGGGAATCCTTCGGTCATGCGTGCAAGCAACGTTGCCTTAAGATCGTCAGAAAGATGGAAAGGATGCGCCAAGACAAAAGGCTTCGGACGAACAAGAATGCCAATCCGATTGCAAGCATCACCCAAGAGAAGCGTAGATGCTTCAGGAAGAGAACCGTCGATATAGCACGGCGCTCCCCCATCACACGGCATGTACGCCTGGACACCCATCGAGAGGTCCCGCGCTTCTTGATCCACCTCATCACAGATAACAACCATGCGGGTATACTGCGCAGCAAGTCGAACCGCATCATCCCGAAAAGTACGCATAGCAGCTGAATGAGACGTGCCGAGCAGAAACCGCTCGCGGGCTGCACTCGCAGTCCGAAACGCCTTCAGACGCCGCTCGAGAACGACACGCTCCATGAGCATCCCCCACTGCGACCTGGTAGCAGACTCAGGGATGTACTGCCAGATCTCCCCGGGCTGAAGAGAATGAAATCCCGGGTGAGAATGAGCCTCCCAGGAGACGATAACTCGAAGCGCCTGCGGATGCGAAACATCGAGCACCTTAGCAATATCCTGATACACCCTCAGAGAATCGGTATTGATCAACACAAGATCCCACGGGCCGACAGGAAAAGTAGAATCCAGAATAGGCGCCGTACGAATAAAGTGAGTCGACCCGATCGCGGTAACGATACCATCCCCCAAGGCGCGACTATCGGACAGGACAAGGATAAAAAGACGTTCCGTTCCCTGTTGTGCCATGGCGCTCCTCCTTTTGCCAAAGGCAGCTATTTAGTAAGGGATATTTAGCAAAAAGTCAATGATCCGAGGAAAACAAAAACCTCCGGGTAAGAGAGGTGTAAGAGGAAGGAAGGTGCGGGAAAGAACAGTTGGTCAGGGAGTGTACTCTCCGCAGTTGATGATGACGTAGCCATCACCCGTGGTCAGGGCGTTGTGAATCGCGGCGAGAATATCAGCCGAAGGATGCCTCAAAAGCACCTTCGCCAACTCCTCGAGACGCACGACAGCCGCTTCCACCACGATCAGCTTGTAGCGATGAAAATCGTCCGCATGTTCGACCTGGATCCTGGTC
>CAZIQG010000083.1:0-4236 GCA_964541725.1 uncultured Gammaproteobacteria bacterium | reverse complement strand
AGTCTTGCCCGTGGTACAGGTTGAGCGTGCTCAATCATTTTTTTGGAGTCTGTGGCCACACTGGTTGCCGCTGGTGTCTCATTTTCGTAAGCACAAACGGATTCGCAGTCTGCTCGTTAGTCATATCCTTCCTGTCGGAACGGCGGCCATGTTTGCCCGTTTTTTTGGTGGCCCTGCGTACGGCGTGTTTTTTCATGGGATGGATTTGTTGCAAGCATCCACTTCTTCTTGGAAAAAATGGTTGACGAAGAAAATAATAGAATATTCTCATGCGTTGTTTGTGAATTCGCATGCGACGGCGGAGATTTTGCGTACGTTTACTTCGCGCACTCCTGTCATCGTGACACCGGGAATTGTCCCGAAAGGATTTCTTCCAAAGGGGGAAGCGCGAAGTGTTTTGGGAATTTCTTTAGAAGAAAAGATTGTTTTGGCCGTAGGTCGACTTGTTCCGCGCAAGGGGTTTGATATTTTGCTTGAAGCAATGAGGCTGCTTTCGGCTCGCTTGGTGATTATTGGAGATGGTCCTGATCATGGTCGCTTAGAGCCATTGTTGCATGACACGTGTTCTGTGTTGCGTGATATCTCCGATGATGAACGTGATATGTGGTATGCGGCGGCGGATGTGTTTGCTCTCCCCGTGCGAGACGAGAAGGATGATGTCGAGGGGTTTGGAATCGTGTTTTTAGAGGCGGCGATGGCGGGATTGCCGGTTGTAGCTGGGAGGACAGGGGGAGTGGTAGAGGCGGTAGTAGATGGGAAGACGGGGGTGCTGGTTGATGGATCTCAGACTGATCAGGTGAGAGATGCTATTCAGGAGTTGCTTGAGGACTCTGTGAAGGCGAAGCGGATGGGGGATGCGGGCCGTGCGCGCGTCTTAGAGGAGTTTCAATGGGCGGATCGGGCGAGGTTGGTTGAGCAGGCTTTTCCGCTTATCTCGGTTATCATTCCCGTTTATAATCGGGTACATCTTTTGGATAAGGCGCTTGCTTCTTTGGCGCGACAAACCTATCGGTATTTTGAAGTGATTGTTATTGATGATGGATCTGATGCAGATGTGAAAAAAGTCATTCATCCTTGGAAAGAACGTCTTCCTATTCGTTTTGAGCGCTTGTCGAGGAATCAAGGAGCGCCTGCTGCCCGTAATCGTGGGTTCGCCTTGGCGAAGGGAGAGTTTGTTCTATTTTTAGATCATGACGCCATGCTGGAACGTGATGCGTTGGAATGTTTTTTGAGGACGCTCCAAGAATCTCCGCAAGCGGATGTTGCCTATTCCGCCCATCGATTTGGAGGGAAGTTGTTTCCGAGTCGAGCGTTTGATACCGATGCTTTGCAAAAAGGGAATTACATCCATACGACGAGTTTGGTACGACGCGCTGCCTTTCCGGGATTTGACCTGACTTTGAAGAAGTTTCAGGATTGGGATGTGTGGCTCACGATGCTGAAGCATGGTTCAAAGAAGGTTTGGATTAAAAAATCCCTCTTCTCTGTTAAAGGAGGAGGAACGATGAGTGGGTGGTTACCGTCGATCATGTATCGTCTACCTTGGGAACGTATTGGTTGGATGCCGGATCGATTAAAGCGCTACCGTGAAGCGGAAGCGATTATCAAAAAGAAACATTCTTTATGAAAACGTACGTTTACTGGTTTGTTGCTTTGCTTGCGTTAGAGGGGCTGTCCGCCCTTACCATTTTTCATGCGCAAGCTCAGACGGTTGTTCTGGTTACAGCAAGTCTCTTGATGTTTGTGTTGGCATGGCGTCGTCCGACCATCGCGGCGGGGTTGTTGTTGTCGGAGTATGTGATTGGTTCGAAAGGTGCGTTGTTACGAGGGTGGGGAGATGGCTTGGGACACGGAGGGATTCCTTTACGGATTGCATGGTTTGGAGCGTTTTTTCTGGGGTGGTTGGTGTGGGCGATTCAAAATAAGACGTATCGCGGATGGAAGGACTACCTTAAAGGACGAACGTTATACATTGGGTTAGGGGTTTTACTGGTTTATGCTTTTTTACGGGGAATGATCCTGGACAACGCTTATGTGTTAGCTGATGCGAATGCCTGGGGAGCTTGGCTGTTGTTATTACCGGCATTGGATCTCGCGACCCATCGAAAAGAAGAGCTTAAACGAATTGTTCCTTCGGCTTTATTGGCGGCCTTTAGCTGGCTATGTCTCAAGACGTTGGTATTATTTTATGTGTTTACGCATTTGACGAATCCAGCTTGGCTTGAGGCGATTTATCTTTGGGTGCGTCGGTCGGGGGTGGGGGAGATGACGCGCGCGTTAGAAGGGACGAATGCGTGGCGTGTGTTTTTTCAGTCGCATATCTTTCTTTTGCCGATCATCATCGGAGGGGTTTGGTATGCAGCGTTCCAATCAAGGCTTTCTCGTTGGTTTTGGGTGCTTTGGATTGGCGGATGGGCGACATTAATCGTTTCTCTCTCTAGGAGTTTGTTTTTGGGGGCAGTGGCGGGAATACTGGCATCTGGCATTGTCTTGTTTTTGATTCCTCGATCGATCCTTCAGGGCTGGGTTACCTCCTTCGAGGGAATGACAGGAAAATATCGGACACTTTTTAGATGCGCGTTAGTTTTATTTGCTTCGCTTGCTTTGGTTGCAGGGCTATTTTATGCTCCTCCACGTTCATCGGGGTCGCTTATGAATCTGCTCGTGGCGCGCACAAATACGGGGGATGCGGCGAGCATGAGTCGTTGGAAGTTGTTACCGATTCTCTTTAAAGGGGTGATGCGCCATCCGGTCTTAGGGTCTGGGTTTGGGGCGACCGTCACATATCCAAGCTCTGATCCGCGTGTTGTTGCTGCCACGGGAGGAATGTATACGACATATGCCTTTGAATGGGGATGGGTTGACCATTGGTTTAAGTTTGGGATCGTGGGCATTCCGCTTCTGCTCGCGCTTGTGGTACGGTTGATACGTCGAACGTGGGAGGCGCCTTTACCGATGTGGATGCGCGGAGCCATGATGGGGAGTTTGGTAGCGCTCCTTGTTACGCACATGTTTACGCCGTATCTTAATCATCCTTTGGGAATTGTTTGGTTGATCGTTTTTGAGACAGTGACCCTTTCTTCTCCTCCTTCATACACATGATTGATTTCTCTGCGATTACCACCTTAATCATTTCTGCGGCGCATAAGACTCCGTTGCCTTGGTTTGTGTTTGGCGGGTCACTTGTGGAAGAAATCATCTCTCCTATCCCGACGTATGCGGTGATGGTCACCGCGGGAAGTGTGGCTCATTTTCAGGAACGGATGGTCCTGACTCTTCTGTTGTTAGCTGCTCTTAGCTCGTTAGGAAAAACCCTTGCCTCTTTGATTTATTATACTCTTGCAGATGTTGTTGAGGATGTTCTTGTGCCTAGATTTGGTAAATATATCGGTGTTACCCATGCAGATGTAGAATCTATGGGGGCTCGTTTGGGGGCTCGGCGAGGGGACTATTGGTTGTTGATTGGCTTGCGAGCGATGCCGATTATCCCTTCGGTTCCGGTATCTGTTGTAGCTGGGTTGATTAAAGTTGATCGTAATTTGTTTTTGTGGACGACGTTTGTTGGCACGACCATTAAGAATCTTTTTTATCTCGTAATCGGATATTACGGGTTGGAAGCCGTTCGTCATATGCTCCGTGAGGCACGCGTACTGCGTGAAGTCTTTTTCTTTGGTTTGATTTTGTGTGTAGGGGCGATTATTGCTTGGTTTACCCATAAGAAATACGTAAAAGACAAGAAGAAGGTTCCGCCTCAGGAATAACGGTCGTTCTTTCTCGACAAATAGCCTATTTTGGCCTAGGATAGGTCAATATGAGTGTTTTGAAGCCGATGCGCACGCGTCTCGCCCCCTCGCCGACGGGGTTTATGCATATTGGGACCTTGCGAACGGTTCTGTATGACTATTTTTTAGCTCGCCAATCTGGGGGGCAGTTTGTGCTACGTATTGAGGATACGGATCAAGAGCGTTCGGTCCCTGGGGCGATAGAGAGCTTGCTCAAGACGTTTCGAATGTTGGGGATAGACTACGATGAGGGATTGGTATTGAACGAGGATGGTTCGTTGGGAGAAAAGGGTCCCTATGGTCCGTATATCCAGTCGAAACGTTTAGATATTTATCGGAAATACGCTGATCAACTCCTTGCTCAGGGTAATGCCTATCCGTGTTTTTGTACTTCGGAGGAGCTTGAGAAGATGCGCGAAGGACAGGCTCTGCTTAAACTGGCTCCGAAGTATGA
>CAZIQG010000082.1:0-4345 GCA_964541725.1 uncultured Gammaproteobacteria bacterium | reverse complement strand
CTGTTACCTTTTCCTCCTCTATCCGTAGTACTATACGGAAGAACCCTCACGTGACTCCATTCTCCCATGTCCTCCTCAGACTTCTCCCTGGTCACTGCCAGTTTGAACGGTGACACACAGGCCTTTGCTCGACTGTATGAAACGTATGCGAATCGTATCTATCGCTACCACTATTATCGTACCTTTCACGCAGAAACCGCCGAGGATCTGACGAGCCAAACCTTCATGCAAGCCCTGGAGCACTTGTCTCGCTATAACGAAGACAAAGGAACCTTCTCTGCTTGGCTGTATACCATTGCCCGCAATCTTTTGATCGATCATGTTCGCGCACATCATCGACAGGTAGACATGGAAGATGGCTGGGACCTCCTTCATGATACACGTTCATCTGACAAGATGATCGAGCAACGCGATCTTCTAGAACGAATCGAACGACACCTTCATACCCTCACTCCAGACCAGCGTGAAATTCTGATCCTCCGGTTTTGGGATGAACGACCATACGCAGAAATTGCCACCATCCTCCACAAGAGCGAGGCGGCCTGCAAAATGAGTGCCTCCCGTGCCCTTACTGAACTTCGAAAACATGCGCCGCTCGCTCTCATCCTTCTCATGCTTATCCCCTTCTCTCCAACCTATGCCTTCCCTTCCTCCTGACCTACAAGGGATCTTAGATGATCTCTACACAGAAGATCCCTCCCTCCGCTCGCAAGAAGCAGACCTCATCCCTTTACTGCGCACGCTAATGGATTCACGTCCTCAAGCAACATTCAATGCGCGTGCCCGCTCTCAACTCAAACAAAAACTTCTACAGGCTCAATCCAAACTACATCCACGCGCCTCATTCTTCACTTCATTATTTTCTTTTATGTCCCCTCTCTCTTCTCTCAAACCGTGGGCGGCTCCTGTCGGGGCGCTCGCCCTTGTTCTTGTCGCGGTAACGGCTTCCACGTGGCGTTCAGCCCCACAGGTTACTATCTCCCCGCTTGTGGCTAGTAATATCACTACCGTCTCTCCACGTGCCTTTGGTGACTTGGGGATGGCGGCGGTCCAAACAGGCCGTGGAGGAGAAGGCGCATCTGCCTCTGCGGTCGCACAAAATCCCATTGGCGGCTCTGGCAAGCTCATGGCACAAGACATGATGATTGCTCGTCCGATGCCTGAAATCCGTTATCGCTATGTCTACGATGGCGAACTCCCTACGTGGGAACCTCAATTAAACGTGTACAAACGCGTGAAAGGGATCGCGAACCTACCCGCCCTTATCCAACCTCTTACCCAAACAACGCGGGGACTTATTGATCTCGCCAGCTTACAGAACTTGCAGCTCCAAACCTTTACGGCCGTTCAGGATGAAGCCTATGGCTACTCCGTTACCATTGATCTATCTGAAGGAATGGTGAATTTGAACCAGAACTACCAACAATGGCCTCATCCAGAAGCTCTATGTCGAGACGAGTCTTGCTACCAACAACTTCGCTTGAGCCCTACAGATGTTCCGAGTGATGAAGAAGCCTTACAAATCGTCGCCCAATTTTTGCAAGCACGAGGGATCTCAACGACGGGATACGGAACCCCTCGCGTGATCAATCAATGGAGAGCACAGTATGAAGCGGCGACAGATAAAAGCACGGTCTATGTTCCTGATGTGGTTACCGTTACCTATCCTCTCCTTGTCGATGGGAAGGCAGCCTATGAACAAGGCGACAACGCCTTTGGCTTGATGGTGAATGTCAGTTCTCGCTCGCGCAAAGTCGACAGCGTGTGGAACTTAACAACGAATATGTACGAACAATCTGCCTATACCGCGGAAACAAACACTGCTCGTATCCGTGAGATTGTAGAAAAGGGCGGTATCTATGGATACGTCCCGACTCAGGTGGAAAAGACGGTTGATATTGCCTTAAACGCCCCTGAGATTGTGTTGCAGCACCTCTGGCTCCCAAGCGAACCAGGCAAGCCGATGACGGAACTACTTGTACCCTCCTTGCGCTTTACCGTGAAAAATAAACCAGCCGAAGGGTACATGCAAGACACAATCCTCGTTCCTCTGGTTAAAGAAGTTCTTGACCAACAAAACAACCCCCCTATTCACATCATGGTGAAATAAGCTAAGAACCCTTCTTGTCTGATGAAGAAAAACGCCCTCTCGGGGCGTTTTTCTCTCGAACGCGTAGACTATTGTCAGGTCTGCCTGAACATGGAATTATGTGAGCCCACAGCTCTGATCAGATTATGCTCATGTCTATTCCTTTTGTGGTTGAACAGACGCAGCTATTTATAGCCGCGTTGGCTTTCCTTGTTTCTGCGAGCTGTCGTCGCGTCATGACCATTTCATTCTCGAAAGAGACGACGATGGAATTAAAAGGATTCGCGATCTTGGCCGTGATTTTTGCCCATATTGGCTACTATCTTGCGGAAGATACGCGCTTTTTGTTTCCCCTTTCTATTTCTGCAGGGGTAGGCGTCAACCTGTTTCTGTTTTTATCAGGATATGGACTAACGCACTCTATCCTCCATCGCCCTCTTTCAGCGTGGGATTTTTACAAGAAGCGATTGAGCAAACTCTATATTCCGCTCTGGGCCACGCTCATCCTCTTTCCAGGACTTGATTGGTTGGTTCTGGGCAAAAGCTATTCGTTTACAACCATCTGGCAAAGCTTCTTAGGCTTTTTCCCAAAAGCGAACTTATACGAGAGCTTAGACTCCCCTCTTTGGTATTTCACATTGATCATTTTCTATTATCTTCTGTATCCTCTTGTCTTTATTCGTCGTGCACCTGTGATCTCTGCGGCCTTACAGGCGTTGATTGGATACGGTGTTACAACGTTTGTCCCGCTCCCGGTCGATGAGGGCGTACTTGGAGCCTATAGGGTGCACATCTTTGCGTTTCCGCTCGGAACAGTATGCGCCGAGTTATGGAATGGAAAAACGAGCTGGCTACAACGAGGAACGCAACGCGTAAAAGAATTCTTTGAGCGTCCACGGATGCTTAGCTATGCTTTACGTGCCGTATGTTTAGCCATCCTTGCAAGCTTATTCGTTCACCTATCCTTCCATGCAGATATTGGTGCGGGTCCATGGATCGAGCAACGCACGAGTTTGATTACGATGTTTATCTTAATAGGATTTTTTCTTCTTTTCCCTTTTAAAAGCAAATTCCTCTTTTGGACTGGAGTCTTTTCCTATGAGATCTATCTGCTCCACTGGCCAATCGTGTACCGCTATGGATTCTTGTACCAATGGATGCCCGCTTGGATCGCAACGCTTCTTTATATCTTCCTTTTTTTGGGAGTTGGGTTTGTATTTCAGCGTATTGTGAATACTCTGAACAAAAAACTCGCTTAGACAAGCTAGCGAGTGCTCCATGCATCGGCAAAAGATTTTAGGGCGGCAAACGCCTGATCAAATCCATCTGGAAACATATTATCCAAGACAAAGTCGGCCGGATGCCGGTCTATTTCTTGCTGTGCATCAATTCCTTCTCTACCAGCACGGCGAGTCCATGTTCCATTAGGCCGTATTTTTACGACCGCAATGCGCTCAATATGATTATGGAGCTGCTCGATTAATGCGGGAGACGAGGTAGCCACAACACATCCAAGCGCGAGTGCCTGCTCCCAATCTTGTCGCTGAGTTCCATATTCATGTCCGTTGAAAGAAAAACGAGCAGCGAATGCGTCCGCAGCGATCAACCGAGCAAAGACCTCCAATGTGACGAAATGATGAAACGCGTCCTCGCCGTCACGACGAGGACGCGTGGTTGTGCCAGGGACATGCTGATACCGCTCAGGATGTGAACGGATAAGGGCTTCCACGAGACTAGTTTTTCCAGATCCACTTTCTCCAATGAGAAGAATGGCGCGACCAGGAATTTTTTTCATAACAGACTATTCCGTAGGCTCTTGCATCCATTCCGGCATGGGAATCTCATCCGCCATATCTTGTCCATAAGCGTCAAAAACAGCCTCAATAATCCTTTTTTTAAAATCAGGATAAAAGCCCACAAACTTTATATAATCACCATCGCATTCTCTCCATTGACCATAGTTTTGTCGAAGATATTCGGCCATATACTCTCTATGCCTTTGTGACCAATCATGTCTTGCCTCAACCTCTGCTGCGATCAATTTTTCAATGTTTTTGACGCTGGAGCTCAGCCCCTTTTTCGTTTTCGATCAAAGCCTCTGGGGTAATTTTGTTGACATGCAACTTCTCTGCCGCCACCTCTTCAGGCGGACGGGAAGAACGCCGTTCGTTTGATGACATAGATCTATCCACTCTTTTTAATTATTGGTTTTCTTAAACGTGATTTTAATCACGGGTTCGTGCTTCACGTCGTTTT
>CAZIQG010000081.1:0-4425 GCA_964541725.1 uncultured Gammaproteobacteria bacterium | reverse complement strand
CGAATGTCGTCACGTTCAACGTTGGGGGAGAGGGAAGTGACGAGGCGAGACATAGGAGGGTATCGAGTATTAGACTTGAGGCGAGATGGCATTGACCGTAAGCAGTGCTCGGATGGATTCGGAGCCGGTTCCTTCTAGCAGGAAGGGATGTTGCAAAAGGGGAGCAGAGTATATTTTATTATTCCATTCGAGAGGGATGTCGCAGCCTTGGGAGAGTTGTAGACGATCACTCCCAATGTATCCGAACCGTCCGGATTTTTTTGTCCTACCTTGTTTTGCTAGCTGTTCGGTGGAGGGGTCGACAGGAATCCAGTGACCTTTTTCATCTTGGAATTCTGCCCAGGCATGCATGGCGTTCTTGTCTCCGTCGAGGAAGAAGCCGTTTACGATGCGCGCTTGGATGTTGGAAGTAAGACAGAGAGAGACGAATAAGCTATCAAATCCTCCGCAATCGACGTGAGGACGCGTGAGAGTATCAAGATCACTATATAGTCCATCAATGGGCTCGCCATATTTTACAGTTCTGACGAGGTGCGCATGGATTTTTTTTGCCGTCTCATATGCTGAAGAGCTATTTCCAATGTTTTTTGCGAGGGTTTGGATGCGTGGATCGTTGGGATGCAGATGTTCTGTTTTCTCTCCGATCGTGGGGGGGGATGGTACTTGATTAGGAGCGGAAGCTTTCTTGTAAGGGTGAATTGTGGCTTTGCAACTAAATAGGGGTATTTCAAAATTCGTGGCACGTGGTTCTAGCTGTACGAAGAAAACATGGTTGCCGAAGCGTTCCTCTGCCTGCTCCTTTACATTTGGGAGATGGAGCTTGAAGTCTGTTATCTGTTGCTCTTTCGTGGTTGGAGGTTTTGGGATGGCGAGCGTTAATGGCTTGGAAGGGAGTGCTACTTCTTTGATTTGGATGATGATATTATATGTCAATTCGTATGTTTGGGTCTGTGTATGTGGATACAAACCCAACGTCTCCTTGAGACGGTGTATAGGCCAGTACAAAGGTTGTTTCCAGGACATGCTCGGATGATATCCCTCCTGTTGTCCCATCGCAAACGGTGATTATGGCTGCATCCTGAATCAGGAATGAGCTTTTATTTTGTGTCCCCGTAAAGCTCTCCATGGCAGCCGCATACGCCACGGGGCCACGTAAAAACAGCGCAAGTTGTTTTTTAGTTGTTAGTGATGGCTGCGCCACGTGAACAGCATCAACTAAAAACAACGCGTTTAAGCGCTGTTTTTACGTGGTCGGGATTCAAAGACCTCTCTCGAACTCACCTACAACGTCATTGCGCTCCTTGAAACCTACCTCAAAGCGAACGAAAAGCTCCAAGCGCTCACGCTCTGGAAATCCACTGCTCCCACCTATGCAGTCGTGTTATAATGCCGTAACCTAGAGCGAAACTCCTATGCCAGAAAAAGATAATCAAACCGGTTTCGCCGGACAGATCACGCCGAGCACCAGCACGCCTCCATCCTCGTCAGGAAGCAATGACGGAAACATCGTCCGTCTTCCTTCTGGCGAACGTGTAGAACTTGGCGAAAATAGACGGGAAACCAAGTAACCATTCTCCATGAGAGAGGGTCTTGAACAGTAGGCCGATAGAGCTATATGAAAGATCAAGCATGCAAGGATCGGTTTGTTGAATTGCGTGCTCAAGGCAAGAGCTTTTCGAACATCAGCGAAGAGCTAACCGTTTCAAAGCCGACGCTCATCGCTTGGAGCCATGAGCTTGATGAACAAATCAAAAACCTCCGTGCGATCCACGACGAAGCCTTGCGAGAAAAGTATCGCCTCACCCAAGAACGAGAGATTCAAATCCTATCACATCAACTCGAAGTCATTGAAAAAGAGCTTGCAAGTCGTCCGGTTTTCGATGTTCCGACCGACAAGCTCTACGGCTTGCTTTTCAAGCTCACCGATGAAGTACGGAAGAGCCAAAGACCCGTGACGTTCCAGAAAACCCGCGATAGTCTTGAGTTCGATGACATCACGGTCAAGGATAAATGGGAGGGCTAAATCTGACCGTTCCTTACCCATTTCTTTACCGAAAAATGGATTTTTGGGTTTTTATTTCTCCCCATCGCATGAAACTTATTTTGATTTATTGATTTTTATTCAAACCTACGATCTCACGTAAAAGCAAAGAGCGCACCCGGACGGCGAGAGCGCACGCACCGTTCGGGGACGGGTGGCTCTTTGCTGTACAGATGCGCGAGAAGATCCTCAGCCGAGGATCTCGATTCCGACGACCCCCTTCTTTGTCGTCGTGTAGATGCAGCCCCAGCTCTCGGGGCTGAAGACCGTACCTTCGGGGTCCGGTGCCGCCAGGAAGGCGAAGGGTACGGGGTACAGGAGCAGGAGCTCGTCGTGGTCGTGGGTCTTGTCGCCTGAGGCCATCTTGTCGGTGATCCTCCGAAGGCTCTCCGAGAGGTCCGCTGCTTCCCTCTCGCCTTCGTAGAGCCTCCCGCTCTTCGCCAGTTCAGCCACCGTGCACTGGATCGTAGGCCGCGGCGGTTCTCGCTCGAGGATCCTGTCCAGCGCGTCGGAGAAGCCGTACATCCCGGCGGGGGCCATGTAGACCCCTTCTTCCTGCCGCCGTCCGAGGATCGTCATCATCACGACGATGGTATCGCGGTAGGGGGTGAAGCGATTCTCGTCATCGCGACCGGGATAGGCGAACCCCCGGATCCCGTTGGGAAAACGGGACTTGAGAATCTCTGCCCGAGCGCGATCGTGAAAGATTCGCTTGCCCGGCCGCTCTGCGAGCTTCTCATTTCCCACGATGATGATCTTGTACTCTCTGTCTTTCGGTTCCATGCCTGCTCCTCTTGAGAGGTGTGGGTGGTTGATGGAAGGTCCGAGTCGTTCCTCGGAAACAATACTCAACCGTATCTGAGGGACGGAGTAAGGTATCATAAAAACACGGTTTTGTCAACCGTTTTACCTCACAAAATAGGTCTTTTCCGCTATAATCAGCCCCATATGTCCACTCCAAAAGACCTATACGACGCCCTCGTCGCCTTCCATAAGCCCGAGGAGACTGCCACGGTGGACATTTTGAAGCTCAAGTTCGTCATGTATTGTCGCAAATCAACGACCTCTGACGAACGGCAAGAACGTTCCATTCCTGACCAAAAACTCGACTGTTTTGATGCCGCCAAACGCCTTGGCATCCCTGAAAAGCACATCACGGTTATCGAGGAACAAGAAAGTGCAAAGGAGCCGGACATTCGCTCCAAGTTCAAAACCATGATCGAGGACATCAAGCACGGTAAGTACGAAGCCATCCTCACATGGCACCCAGACCGTCTGGCTCGCAATATGGCGGACGCAGGGCGCATCATCGACCTCCTCGACAAGAAGATCATCAAGAACCTATCTTTCGCCACCTTCACCTTCGAGGATACGCCAATGGGTAAAATGCTCCTTGGCATCTCGTTCGTCCTCTCCAAGCAATACAGCGACCATTTGAGCGAAGTCGTGCAACGTGGGCAGCGTAGAGCCCTTGAGGAGGGCAAGTACATCCACACAGCCAAGCACGGTTACTACAAAGACCCGAACGACTTCCTCCGTCCTGATGGGGAGTATTGGATCATGATCAAGCACGCATTCGAGCTACGTGCCGAGGGCAAGACACAGGAAGAAGTCGCCGAGTACCTCAACAAGTCACGTTATACCCGTGCTCCTGCCGATGGAGAGATGCGATTGCCGTATCGCATGACGGTCAACAAAATCTCGAACATGCTCCGTGACCCGATCTATGCAGGTGTTTTGATGTTTGGGAACATTATCGTAAACCTCACCGATGCCTATGACTTTGAGCCTGCCGTGTCTGTCGACACCTTTCTCAAGATCAATCAACTTTCTGACATTGGCGCGGCCTTCAAGATGGTCAAACCTATGAAGAAACGACAAGGCGCGAGAGCTGATTTCCTTCGTGGCATGGTTATTTGTTCCTATTGCAAACGTGCCATGGCCTCCGGCATCACGACCAAGATCAACAAAACCAAAGGCACGACCGGCATCTACTACTACCGCTGCGAAACAAAAGGCTGTGAGCGTCCAAAAAAGAGCATTCGTGCCCGTGTGGTTATGAACTTTGTTTTTGACTTCCTTGAAAAACACCTCTTCGCCACACGCTCCAACTACGATCGTTTCTGCCGCACCGTTGAGGTCGAGAGCATCCAACACCGCGAGGAGCTCGAGGCGCGCCTCAAAAGCCTCCACCGTGCCAAGACAGAAAACGAGAAGACGATGCAGCGCGTGAAAGACCTACTCATGAAAAACGACGACACGCTCACCGCACATTTCAAGGGTGACATGGCAAAGGTGAAAGCCGAGGATGAAACCATCAAAAAGACCATCGCAGAAACCGAGGAGCTGATCGCTAAATCCAAAGAAGCTCCCATGACCTATGA
>CAZIQG010000080.1:0-4574 GCA_964541725.1 uncultured Gammaproteobacteria bacterium | reverse complement strand
ATTGAGATGGTCACGCATGAGGTTGGTCCAAACAGCGTAGGGCGGAGAGATCCCTTTGCGACCCGTGAGCTCAAGCTGCCAGCTACTTAGCTCTAATACAACCCAATCGGTTTTTTTGACCTTAGATAAAAACGCTAAGGGTGATATTAAAATATTTCCTCCCAGATGCACGGCACGACCATCCACCTTAAGTATCTCTGCGATTAACGTGGCGGTCGTACTTTTTCCTCGCGTGCCGGTGACGCCGATGACAGGCGCAGGACATTGTTCTAGAAATAACGAAACATCTGATTCAATCTTTTTTCCAAGCCGAACGGCTTCTTGAAAGAATTGGCTATCAGGTCGTACGCGTGGATTAGGAACAACGATATCTGCCCACGCGATATCTTTGAGACGATGCTCGCCCAAGACGAATTGGATATTTTTGTATTTAGACAGACGTTGAACGTTGTCTTTCAAGTCTTCTTTTGATTTGAGATCGGTTACGAGAATATTTGCTCCTTGTTCCGCAAAAAAAACAGCGGCCTCTATTCCGCTTCCGTGAGGATATTGACCTAGACCAAGGATAAGGACGTTCATAGTTCATCAAAGGACTCGATCCTACTCTCCTCGCAAGGAAAGATCGTAACGTATTTCTTCGAGTTTGCGGAGATTTTGCTTGGCTTGATCAAGCTTCGTACGCAAAGCGCCGGTGAGATCCATTTCCATCAAAAGCTCGACGACACGTCGTACATCTTCAAAAATGCGTTCGACGGTTTCATGGTCGCCTTCGGTGGCATGCAGCACAGAACGACGGACAAGTTCGCCCGTCATGTCAGAGAGACCGCCGAGATAGATCTCCGCATCATCTGCGATCCCATCTACTTTGCCAAGTTGGCCACGTTCTAAATATTGTCGCAAAAGATCGGCTTCGGCGTATTCTTCTTGAGCCGCGCGAAAACTTCCTTCTTGGGCAAGTTTTGTGACTTTCTTTACGATGCCTGCTCCTGTACGCAAACGCTCACGTGCCATACTCAATTGTTCATGAGCTGCCGCTTCGTCATCGCGATGATACGCAAAAATGGCGCGCTTGCTGGCTGCCAAGGCTTCAGAGGAGACCTGCTGCAACTCACGGCGACTTTTATCGAGAAGCGCCATGCGCTCGATCATGGATTTGGCGATGGTGGAAGAAAGCATAGGAATGCTTCAACTCTAGCAAATACGTGCGTTTTCGTCACGCCAGACAAAGGCACTTACACCAATGAGCAAAAGCCCGCCGATACAAGCGGGTGTTATGTAGCCAGCCCGAAAAGAAACCGCTGACCAAAATCCAAGACCTGATACAAACGCGAGACACCAATAGAAAAGGGGGCCTTTATTTGTGCGAAGAGCGGACGTCGTGAGCCATGCGCCGAGGGCGCCGGATAAGATCCAGCCAGCAAAATTCGTCCATGGTACCGCGTAATAAGCCCCTCCCGCTTGATACTTCCATAATCCTAAGGCAACGGCGCCTGGATCGAGGACGAGATCGATGGCAAGCAATATCCAAGCAGATACAGCGATGATAGAGATAGGATTCTTGGTCACGCGTGCCGCCATCTGCCAGGCGGCGAGCATGAGAGGAACCCAGGCCAAGGGAAGGAGAAGGGGCACGCCTGCGAGCAAGGGGCCAAGACCGTCGAGATAGAAAAAGGATCCGTAGGGAAAACCTGTATTAGCCCCTATGCCTTCAATGACGTAGGCAAAGAGAGACAGTGTGACGAGGGTGGTGAGTGCCGTGCGGAGGCGATACGAGGCTACGGCAAGATAGACCGATACGATCGCACCGAGCAAAAGGAATAGGAGGGCACATACAGAAAATATTGGCGTATGACGCCAATCGGAAGCCATCCATCCTCCGAACGCCGACACGATGATGACAAATATCCAGGGGAATATCCTATGCATAAAGGCTTTTCGGGATTAGGATAGCATCATGAACACTTTTCTTACATCTCTTTGGCAAGAAATTCGCTGGGTGGTGCGCGTAAGCCGACCCCGCTTTTGGCTGTATTTATTTGGACCATTTTTGATTGGGATTATAGCCGCCATTCGCGTTGAGGATTGGCTTCGATTAGATTTTTTTGCTCGTTTACGAGCTTTGAAATTCGCTCAAGAAACCCTCATTGCTGGGCTTCCGCTCCTCATAAGCAACCTTTGGCGAGAACAACCCGAACTACTATTTGGCATTGTGGGGATAACAATCCTTCTCTTGGGTTATTTCTTATTTCCCGCCAACATCCTTGTCTACGGTGTCAATGATCTTTTTGACGCAGAGACAGATGCCTTAAACCCAAAAAAACAAGGGTATGAATCACGCCTCTCCGAAAAACAGACACCTCGTCTTATTGCCTATATCATCCTGGCGCAGATCCCTTGGATTTTTCTTGCGCTAAGCAGCCTTACATTTACTCCATTCAGTCCCATCGCTGCTGTTCCGGGATTGCTTCTGTGTCTCTTTTTCTTCTTGGCGATTTTCTATTCCGCTCCCCCGATCCGAGCAAAAGCACGACCCTTTCTTGATAGCCTGTTTAATATCCTCTATTTAGTCCCCGGCCTCATCAGCTACCTTTCTCTCTCCCCTCTTCTCAACGGCCTCTTAACCGAACTTCGCTTTCCTTGGATCGCGTTTCTCGCCGCTTCATGTTGGTGCATGGCGATGCACGCCTATAGCGCTGTCCCAGATATCCAAGCAGATACACGTGTAGGTCTTCAAACAATTGCCACAAAGCTCGGAGCACGCAGCACACTTCTTCTTTGCTCCGGTTTGTACATCGCGTCTGCAGTCTTTGCCTGCTTTACCGTGAGTTCAATGGGATTGAGATATATCTTCCTGTTCCTAGGCCTTGTCTATGTTATACTTATGCATATCTCACTCACACGCATAGATAATATCCTGCCGGTCTACAAACGTTTTCCGCTCGTGAATACGTTGGTCGGCACGATCCTCTTCTTTGCTCTTCTTCTTGGTTAACCTCACTATGGACCAACCCGTCCGGCCTTCTGCTCCTTCTCCCGCTCCTGTGCCTGCTCCCCAAGACAAATCCGGCAAGATTGCTTTGTATATCGCCGTCATTACCCTGTTGTTGGTGTTAGGCGGGTTGTGGCACATGGGTCAACGCTTTGACCGGATGGTGATGGATGCACGTACACCTCAAGTGAACGCGCCGCTGGCTCCTTTGCCGCCTATCCCTGTCCCCGCAGCTCCGACCGCACTTGAAGCAGCGCCTACACCTCCTGCGGCGGCGCCAGAAGAAAAGTGGTACAGCGTCAATGCCTTGTCCGTGGGGACGAAAAAAGGCGCGATCCAAATTCGCCATGAATGCAACCAGGTTCCAGAAGCTGTTTCCTTTGATGGCGCAAGTTATAAAGGCACGGTGTGCTTTGGCACGAATCGCCTTCTTCTCGTGGATGCGATGGGGAAAGAACGGACGATTCTACCTGCGCGCGTGTTGCCAACCGATGAAGATGGCCACTCGCTCGCGCCGTTCCTCTTTTCTGCCTTGGCGCAAGAGTTTGCCAACGGAAAACAGGATGTGCTCATCAGTTTTGATGCAGACGCTTGCTCGAGCACCGGCAACTGTGGAGCTGGTCAACCAACTCCACGCATCACATTCATCTATAGCGTGGACGAAGACCGTTCTTCTGCTATCACACCCGTCGGTGACCGTCAGAGCGTATTCTGGGGCGGAGACAGACGCGCGATCCTTTTAGATCTTACGTGTGGCGGAGTAGGCTGTGATAATCCTCAAGCGATTCGTGGTCTCAACCTCAACACAAACACCGTCAAAACACTTACAACGCTCAAGGCAGACTGGAACGAAGGACAACCAACGGGTGATACAGGAATTGGACGCGCCACGGCACATTGGGAATCGGTTAAATGGCTAAGCGCAACGAAAGCAGAAGCGGTATACGTAGGAGCTGATGGAGTAAAACAGACGGTTCCCCTCGTGTTCTAACATTAGATATACTATAAAAATACACCAAAAGACGGTGTATTTTTATAGTATATCTTGGAGGCTATAACGATGTTAGCGGCACTCCGCTCTTATCCCCCATCAAACGCTTCACGACTAATTCAGCGCTGATGAGACAGATCGGCATCCCAATCCCTGGATTCGTGTTAGCGCCTACGTAATAAAGGTTTTTTACCTTTGGATTGATATTGTTTGGACGGAAGGTCGCGGTCTGCTTCAAGGTGTGCGCTAATCCCAGGGCGGTTCCTTGAAAGCTGTTGTAGCGTTCCGCAAAATCTTTCACGCAAAAGGTCTTTTGATACACAATTCTCGAGCGTACCTCGGGGATATCCATGGATTCAGCTAAGGTATCCAATATCTTGTCCGTCTCTTGCTTGAGGAGTTCTTCCGTATATTCAAGACCTGAGGCGATCGGGACTAAGACAAACAGATTTTCATGGTCTGGTGGGGCAACGGTTGAATCCGTCACCGAAGGCGCACAGACGTAGATCGAGGGATCCGTCGGCCAGCGAGGCGTGTCGAACATTTCTGCAAAGTTCTGCCTCCAGTCTTTAGAAAATAATAAATTCTGGTGCG
>CAZIQG010000079.1:0-4677 GCA_964541725.1 uncultured Gammaproteobacteria bacterium | reverse complement strand
CCTTCCTTCCTTCCTTCCTTCCTTCCTTCCTTCCTTCCTTCCTTCCTTCCTTCCTCCGCCTACCTCTCACCTAATCCCTGACGCCTGAGACCTATTCCTGTATACTCCCCCATATGTTGCACCTTCTTCGCAAAAAGAAAAGAGCTTCCAAAGAGCATCATCATCCAATCGATTACCTCGCTGAGATCAATGCGGTTTTCAATGGCATCGCTCTCTATCCACAAGTAATAAACGCTTTGCGAACGCATGACATCCAAGCCCTGTCTCTCGCATCATTCTTAGTGCTATTCATTACCAATATCATCTGGACCATCTACGGCATCCATAGAAAAGACATTGCCGTCATCGTTTGCTCCGCGCTTATCGTCGTCTCTTCGGGCACCCTCACCACCCTCATTCTTCTCTGGCGCTAAGCTTCCTTCGCTTTCCAACGTAAATACCCCTCCACAAACCGATCCAAATCCCCTCCTAACACCGCTTCCGGATCAGACGTCTCTACATCCGTCCGGTGATCTTTCACCATTTTATACGGATGGAGTACGTACGAGCGAATCTGACTTCCCCACTCCGCACTCTGATGTTCACCGCGCAATTCCTTTTTCTCTTTTTGTAATTCTTCGTCTTTTACTTGCTGCAACCGCGCTTTCAAAATTCGCATCGCCGTTTCCTTGTTCTGCATTTGCGAACGCTCATTCTGACACGAAACCGTAATCTTCGTGGGCAAATGGACGATACGAACCGCTGAATAGGTCGTATTCACCGATTGCCCGCCCTTACCTCCACTCATAAACGTATCAATCCGCAGATCCTCAGGACGGATCTCCACATCCGCCGCTTCTCCAAGTTCCGGCAACACCTCAACCAAGGCAAACGACGTTTGCCGCAAGGCATCGCTATTAAATGGTGACTGGCGTACCAAACGATGCACCCCTGCTTCCGCTTTTAGATGCCCGTAAACCTGTCTACCCGTCACAATAAACACAGCAGACTTAATCCCAGCTTCTCCCCCACGTGACTCATCCACAAGCTGCACCGACCAATCCTTGCGTTCCGCATAGCGAAAATACATGCGTAGCAACATCTCTGCCCAATCCTGGGCGTCCGTGCCACCTGCGCCCGCATGAACCGCCACAATCGCGTTCTTGTCATCATGCGCCCCCGAGAACAGCAATTCGAACTCCAAACCGAGGTACTGTTTTTCTAATCCACTTAAACGCATTTCAATATCTTCTCCCAACGAAACATCCTCATCTTCCATGGCAATATGCACCAACTCATCCAATTCCAACACCCCCATCCGCAACCCATTCCAAACATCGTAGGTCTTTTTCAATTCCGCCAGACGTTGTGATTGCTTCTGAGCCCGCTCCGGGTCAGACCAAAAATCCGTCGCCATCTGCGCGCCTTCCAACACCATCAATTCTTCCCGCAACGTATCCAACTTCAAAATCATCCAAGCTTCATCAATCCTGGAGCGCAACGCATCAATCTGCACCAACAATTCTTGCAACATGCAGGCAGCTTAGCAGCACCCTCTAGCTCTGACAATTCGCACAATAGTGCGTTCCACGTTGCACATGCACGACACGAATGATCGGTTGTTGACACATTCGACACGGCTCCCCCTCTCTCCCATATACCCGTAAAAGCTCAAGAAATCCGCCTTTTTCCCCTTGTGTATCCACATAATCATTGGCACTCGTTCCTTGTTGGGCAATCGACTCCGTTAAGATCGTCTGGACCTCCTGCGCCAACCGCAACCGTTCATTTGCTGTAACCTTCATAGCCATACGCATCGGCCGAATCCCCGCTCGATAACACGCCTCATCCGCATAAATATTGCCAACGCCCGCTAAAACCGTTTGATCTAATAAAAGCGCCTTAATCGAACGGGTAGATCGACCGGTAAAACACTTGGCCAATTCTTCCACAGAGACCCCTAACGGCTCCGGACCGTACCCATCCAAGACTTCCTTCAGCTCCTCTGAAGAAACAAGTTTCAAAAACCCAAACTGACGCACATCCGCCCAAACCAAAAAAATCCGCTCCCCCTCTCGTTCAAACACAAAACAAATCCGATCGTGCTTCTGTCGTTCATACCCCTCACTCACGAACACAAATCGCCCCGTCATCTTTAAATGCGCCGTCAGCGCTGTCTCATTCTCAAAACGCCACACGAGCAATTTTGCTCGGCGTTCAATCGAAATAACACCACGACCAATCAACGCTTCAATAAACCCTTCCCCTCTTGGGAACTCCCGTCCACTTCTCCAAACTTCCAGATCAACAAGTCTCGCTCCTTCTAAGCGCTTCGCCAACTGTCGCCGCACCGTCTCGACTTCGGGCAACTCAGGCATACAAAAAGAATATCTCTAGGAAACAGACGGGGTCGCTTTATCCAAACGCGCCTGAAGCTCTGCCATTTTCATGGAAACATCTTCCGGAGAAGCCTGCTTCAAAAAAGTAACGAGCTTTAACAACTCTGCCTCAACCGCAGGACCCTCTGAAGAGTTAGGAACTAACTGCTTAAATGCAGCATGATACGTGGTAAACCATTCATTTTCCTCTCTTTCCGGATGTATCCTTAACCACTCCTTCGCCAAAGCTCCCTGAAGAACATTTCGTAGATAAAAATAATCCGTTCGTTCACGCTGCGCAGGTGGAACAAAATCCAATGATTCAACAGACATATATAGCAAGGGAGTATCTTATCAAAAGAGCTCTACACATCCGGCCACGGTGTGATCAACTCATACCCCGTATCCGTTACCGCCACCGTCACTTCAAAATGGGCGCACGGACTTCCATCACGAGTGACAATTGTCCACTCATCATCTTTGACATCCACTTTCCACGTGCCAAGCGTCACCATCGGTTCAATCGCCAGCACCATGCCAGTCTGCAATTTCACTACCGGCGCACGTGGGTCACGAAAATTTGGAACATCAGGCTCTTCATGCACCGCATGCCCTACGCCATGACCAACTAAATCTTTCACAATCCCATACTTCTTGGGCTTCAACACGTCCTCTACCGCGCCGCTAATATGATGGACGTAGTTTCCTGCTTTAATTGCTCCCAACGCGGCCACAAGCGAGCTACGCGTATCTTTCACAAGTTCACGCACAGCTTCAGGAACACTCTCACCCACCATGACGGTCGTCGCCATATCAGTCGCCAACCCCTCATACCACATTCCAATATCTAACCCAACAATATCCCCTTTTTTAATAATTCGATCAGGAATAGGCAATCCATGCACCACTTCTTCGTTGATAGAAATACACACCGCTCCAGGGAACGCTGGCCCCTCCCCACGCATCCGATACCCCAAAAAAGACGACGTCCCACCATTCTCTGCAAAACGCTTGCGAGCAATCGCGTCTAACGCCTGCGTAGACGCTCCCTCTACACACGCAGCTCGAATCTCTCGCAGCGTATCAGACAAAATCTGTCCACCGCGCTTCAGCGCTTCAATCTCCTGAGGAGTTTTTATGAGAGACATATTATTTCGCAACAAATCCCAGCTTCGTCACCTTTTTGACCAATTCCTCATACAAAGAAGCGATTGGCTGCTCACCTTTTACCGCTAATAAAACTCCTCTTTGCCGATAATAGCTCGCGAGCGGTTCCGTCATAAAATGATAGGCTTGCAAACGCGCACGAATAATCTCTTCATCATCGTCATCACGCTTAAACAGAAGCTTCCCACAGGCATCACAACGTCCTTCAACCGCCGGTTTATGGTCTTCAATATGAAAAATCGTTTTGCAGCCGCTGCATTGCCGCCGTCCAAGCAAACGTCGCAGCGATTCATCATCACTAATCTTAATTTGAAGCGCCAGATTCATCTTCACTACTTTATCCAACGATTCCGCCTGTTCCACGTTGCGCGGATACCCATCTAATAAAAACCCACGATCAACCGCGACCGCCTTCAACTGCTTTTGAACAACCGCGTTCACAAGCTCATCCGGAACCAAGGCTCCACGACTCACATAACTTTTCACCAATTTTCCCAAGGCCGTCTTCTCTTGGATTTCCGCTCGGAACAACTCTCCCGATCCAATCAAAGGAACGCCAAAATGGTCGGCTAACATCCGACCTTGCGTTCCCTTGCCTGATCCTTGCGGACCAAAGAGAACCGCCCGTAAACGCTTGCGTGCCATATGTGTAAAAAATAAACAGCTCTTCCCTAACTTCAAAACCGCCACCATAGAAGCCCTTGCGCCGCCAACATCCACACCATCGCCCAAGGAAGAATGCGTAGCGGGGCGTTATCTTCTGCGCGCATAATGGCATACCAAGCCCCAATAAGCAACGCGAGCAAAAGAACCCCTCCCCAAATCGGTGCCTGCCAAACCGCCTGAGCAACAAGAGCCGCTGGTAAAATAACATAACTAGGCCAAATCTGCGTCTGAAGGCCGGTCATGCTCACAAGCCCCGTAGAGACCCCGCGTCGGACAGATAAAGCACACAAAAACGTCTCCAAAGAGATCATCGAACGGGTCGCAAACCCATCATACAAACAAAACCCCGCAAATAAGACCCATAACGAACTCGCCTGTAAGGAAGAGGCGAGCAAAAGAGCTGCACCCGCCGCCCCCACCCAAAAAACCAGTAGGCGAAATTCACGATTCGTGGAACAAAGAAACGGCAAGAACACCCCAAGCCCCC
>CAZIQG010000078.1:0-4709 GCA_964541725.1 uncultured Gammaproteobacteria bacterium | reverse complement strand
ACTTGGCATTGGCACGCAACCCAATAGACCACATCGCATACAAAATGCGGCGGTGCACCGGTTTCAAGCCATCACGGGCATCAGGGAGTGCACGATCAACGATCACACTCATGGCGTAATCTAGAAACGAAGTTTGGATTTCCTCGACTAATGGACGAGGCTGGACGTTCCCAATGGACGTCGTAAGAGGTTGCTTTTCAGACATAAAATCATCCGCATTTTGGCCTACGGGCCAAGAAAAATCTAGCCCAACTGTCAAGGCTAATCACGAACCCAGCCAGTGGACGCCTCCTAAGGAGACGTTGTGGTTGTCACCCCCATATCCGTACTCGTAGCAAGCCCCGGATTCGTCCCTGTTGCATTCGCCGGTTCAAACAAGCCTTGCGTCCCAGTTGCCACACCTGAAGGATCCAACAACGGTTTTACCGGCTCAAGTGAAGGTGGGCTCCCAATCTGCTGCCCCAAATCCTGTGCTCGATCCCGCAGTCCCTGAAAAAGGCTCTCTGAACCCTGCGACCCTTCTCGCAAACTCCCTCCGAACGTCAGCCACCACCCACCGATCGCGATTAAAACGACCCCTATAACGATAACAATCAGCGACCCACGACCCATAGGCTTCATCCCCTGCTCACGCCGTCTCTGAGCATACAATTCGATCAATTGCTGTTTTGTTAAAGCCCCTTCTCCACCCCGCGTAGCCGCTCGTTTCCGCACGGGAGGCTGACTCACCCGCGCACGCGAAACAGGAACCGCTTCCCCCAACGATCGACTAGATGATAAAGAACGACGCTTACGAATCATATATAAAGTATCGAGTATCGAGTATCCAGTATCGAGTATAAAATGGGGAAAGAGCCTAATAGAAGGATGCGCGGTCGGCTGATTGGATGAATCCAAAGATAAGCCTTCTGGATTCTAATAACTGAACTTCAAGTTGATTATACAACGGGAGATCAATAAAGGATAAGTCTCTCGCAATCAATAACTGGTTCTGAAGCTCATAAAGAGATCCAACAGCAACAAAAAAGAATTGCTGCTTTTCTTTCGCAGAACGTCTTCCAAAGCATTCAGCAATATTCGAGGTGATCGAAACAGCCGCTCGACGCATTTGAGATACTAACCCAAATTGTTCCATTTTAGGGAATAATTCCGTAGCTTTATATAAAGCTAAAACAAAGGCATGTGATTTTTGCCAAGCAACCAATTCTGTAAACTCCTTAATACTCGTATCGTTATCCACCATATACACGATACTGGATACCCGATACTCGATACTTTTTACGCTTTTTCCAACACCGCTACTAACAAATCTTCACTTGGCAAATCCTTGCGAGAAATCTTCAAACGATTCGCATCCTGGCGTTGGCACACGCCTAATTCTTTACAGAATGCATCCGCTGTCCCCAAAATCTTTTTCACCCCTTCAATATGATGGTAAAGCGGCACAACCACCCGTGGCTCAATCGCACTAATCGTTTCAATCGCTTGCTTCGCACTCAAGCGATCATCACCCCCCACCGGTAATAATAAAATATCAATATCTTCAAGCTTGCCGAGCTCTGCATCCGTGAGCGAGCGATCCGCTCCCCCCAAAAATCCTACCGACATCCCCTCAATCTCAAACCGATACATGAGCGTATGTGGCCATGGATGCTCAGCATCGGCCAAAGGAATCACATACGCAAACACACCGTTTACCTCATATTCTCCTGGATCCGCCATCACAAATGGTTTGCTCTCAAACACATTCAACGGAAAACGATCTTTCTGCTGGTGCGACAATGCCACAATATTGGGCGTCAAACTCCGAGGAAATTTTAAGCCCGTCTCCGCTTCAAACGGGTCTGTAATCAAAGTTGCCTGCTGATCCCCCTGTTGGGACTCAATCCGCACACTCGAAAATCCCTGCCAGAAAATTTGCATAAATAACATCAAAAGAAGAACCAAACCGTATCAGATACGAAACAGAAAAACAAGCTCAATTTTTTCCTTTAGCAGTTCGACCTGCCGCCGATGCCGCACCCCAAACATGCGTCTTCTTGCGCTCAGGCTCTGGCTTAGAGAGATTCGCAAAGACACGGTCTATTTTCCGGGTAAGCTCACCGTCAGAAGGATCAGCTAACAAATCCTCTTCTTTTGGATCACGATTAAGTCCAAACGCAGCGGGTTTCGAAGCATCCGCACGACCACTATGGGAGGCAACACCCAAATCTCTCCATGTAGGATCTGATTCAGGACTAGCAGAAGGCGGCCGAAGATCTTTAGACCGAGGAACTTGATATGACTCAGTTGGTATTCTTTCCATATGTTAAAGCGTTTTTTTAAACTCCTCCACCATCGGAACTTGCTCGGATTCTAACCCATAATGAGCCGCGAGAGCAATCGCGGTCCAATCTGCCAAAAGGAGAGACGTGAAAACACGTTCCATACGACCTTGTCCCTCAAGGACAACCTCATGCACCGGCAATCCTCGATCTCGATACAACTTCGCCATCACCTCCATGCGTCGTTGATTACGTGGATGGTCTTCGCCATCTTTCAAAAAGACAAACGCAAAACGGTCCGATAACATCTTCGTCGATTCAGCGATATCAAACCCCGTCATTTCATTGTGGTTAAGCTCAGGCACAATATTATAGAAAGCAGGCACTTTACCCGTTTCATTCAATTTAATCTTCCAGTTATAGGCCACACCCATATTCTGCGTCGAGGCATACACGATGGGCACATGAGCTCGCAACACATCTGCCAACTCCTGGCCTCTCTTTTCTAAGTCAGCGGGCTGCAAACGTTGCTGTAATGCCCTCGCTTTCCCTACCAAGGCCTCATCCACCGACAACAAGGCCATCAACCCTCGTACCCCAAAGCCCAACGCCGAGCGTGGTTGAATGCCGATATTAGGCAACTGAACATAGGGCACGCCATCCCGCTTAGCCAACTCAATCAATTTGCCACCGACGGCCATAATCGCGCAGGCAAACCCGGCTTTCCTTGCAGCCTGATACGCATCAATCGTTTCTTCGGTATTCCCAGAATACGAACTTGCAACAAATAAGGTCTTAGAAACCTCCGACACTTCTACCGTAGGCAATCCATAATCCGACCACACTCGGATACGCGCCTGTGGAGCAAGATTCGCTAAAAGATCCGCCGCTAAATGCGACCCCCCCATTCCCGCCACGATCACTTGTTCACGAACAGGCATAGGTCCCTGTTCAATCTTAGGTTCAAACCCAAACTGCTGGGCAAACCCTAATACAGCATCACGCATCATACAGAGATATAAAAGCACACGCTCCTTATTCTGTCATTCTTCCCTTCATATTGTATCTTTCTCTCCATCATCTATACTAAACGTATATGAAACATTCCTTCCAACTTGCCACGCTCGTATTGAGCGCAACTCTCTTTGCTGCAGGCTGCACTCCTGCTGCTACTCCTGTCGCCCCCGTGAACGAACTTCCCATCCCAGCACCCGTCTCAACCCTTCCAACCCCTCCCGCCCCAACCTATCCCGAACAACCTCCTGTTGTCAGACCTCGTCCTCCACACACCGTGTGTGACAACAAGAACTTCATCTGCGTTGGTTCTCAATTAGTAAATGCCCAACTCACAAATCCGCTCCACGCCACAGGTACCGCTATCGCTTTTGAGAACACATTCCAATGGAAATTAGAAAATGCAAGTAACACGCAAGTAGCCCAAGGAACACTAATAGCAAACGCTCCCGACATCGGACAGCCAGGATCTTTCACGCTTCATCACACGAGTCAGACCTTCACGCCAGACTCATACACCCTCACCTTCTTCGAGGCTTCCGCCAAAGATGGCTCACCAATCCACCTCCTTTCAATTCCCGTGCAATTTTAAGCACAAAACATAACACAAACACCTCCCAATATTGGGAGGTGTTTGTTGAGAGGAGAATAAAGTTTAACGGCTGCCGGTGATGTTGACCAAAGAACCAAGGACGAAGTTAGATATCGCAAAGGCCGCCACAATGATGATAAGACCAATAATCGCGTTGGCAATCATCGTGCGAGCTTCCTTGGCCTTTTCGCTTTCGCCACCAGATGTCATCCACAAAAAGCCGGCGTAAATCATGTAGCCAAGCAAGACGATTCCCAAGAAACCCAAGATAACATTGATAATGTTACCTGCAATGGTATAGATATTTTGTGGTGCTCCAGCCGTACCCAACGCTTGGTTTTGAACCGTGTTCAACTCCGCATTAGCACGTTGAAAAGGATTGGACTGAGCAAGAGCCACCGCAGGGGTGGTAACAGCAAGGAACGCAGCTGACCCGAAGCGGGTCAAAGAATGTTTCAAATTCATAGTGAGGCTAGTATAGCAAAAAGAAAAAAAATCTGCACGAAGAGGGAAAATACATCATGGAGCTGGAGCAGGTGCAGGCGCTACAGGAGCAACGGCTGCAGGGGCTGTAGGCGCAGTCCCTCCTTGAGAAATACGCGTGAGCGCGGACAAAACAAATGAAGAGATCGCAAACGCAGAAATCAGAATGATTAATCCGATCACCGCATTTGAAATCATGGTGCGTGCTTCCTTCGCCTTCTCCATCTCTCCTCCCGACGTCATCCACAGGAAGCCAGCATATAAAATATATCCCAGCAAGATAATCCCACTTAACCCTAACACCACATTAATCACCGTACCCGTAACCGTCGCCAAACAAGAGTTAAAGGCCGTCC
>CAZIQG010000077.1:2452-4716 GCA_964541725.1 uncultured Gammaproteobacteria bacterium | reverse complement strand
CGAAACACCAACTTTCCTATTTAGTGGCTCAATTTCTATCTTTGTTAATCTTTCTTCCTCTCCCCTATTCACCTTCACTCAGTTTCGATCCCCACCGGTCCCACCACAAAAAACGCCTCGTCATTGGACGGGGTGTTTTGTTTTTAGTCGTTGGGCTAATTCTCATAAATAAAGCGCCCCGTTCGTCGAGATCCAACCCAGAGGTTGGCGACGAACGGGGGAAGTAAGATAAGCGGAGGACACCCCCTCTTCAGGCAGGCGTGAGCACGATCAGGCGATGATCGTACAGGTGGACACGCACATCCGCAGGCGGTGAAACATGCAGCACCGCGACGTGCGAAGTATTCGCCTGCGAGAAGAGCCTCTTCAGGTTGGCACGATCCTTCGCATCGAGACGACTCAGATCGATCTCAGCCGGATCCTGGAAGACGTAGAGCTCGAAGGCATCATCATCTTCTTCGAGACGCCTCCTGATCCGAGCCAGAACCTCCTCTCCGAGAAAGAGTACTTCACCCTGACGACGCGCGAAGTCAAACGAACTGATGCTGATCATACACTGATCCTCCTGGAGTCGGCCTATTCCGAAGCTCCTTTAGCCGCACGTGACGCCTCACATCCAGCCAAAGGAATTTCTCAATACGTTACCCAGGTAAAACAAAAAACCGCCTCAATCTTCGAAAGGCGGCCAATGATCTATATACAATCACTAACCACGCCTTCGAGATAAAAGCGTATGGTGCGCGGTCGATGATTGTCGGTCTAACACTAAACGATACCCGCCCGCCCCTTTTTGCAGCCAACGCGAAATACGCGCCACAGTAGTAGAACTAAGCCCTGTTTCTTTTTGGATCGTCACATAAGAGGCCGCTTCATTTAAAAGACAAGCCGCCTGCCACCGCTTCGAGAGTTCAGTCGTCTCCTCTTCCGTCAGAAGGTCACGAAAAAAACACTTGGCCTCATCCAAGGTTTTTAAGCTCAAAATCGCCTTGTACAGCGCTTCTGAAGAAGAGGAGTTAGATTTCATGAGAAGCACTTTATCGTAGTAAAGCACTTCTGTCAAATGAGCCAAGGAAAAAACCTAGAATACTTATCGTTTCAATCGTTAAAACCCAATCCTCCCCACCCTCATCTTCCCATCGCGCGTATCAAATACCACCTTCTCACCTTCGGCTGGGTAGTGACCACCATCCGCCACGAACGAGAGATCGGCACACGCGTGGACAACAGCAACGTCCGCGGTGCTCAGGTGCGTATCGTCATCGACCACGAACAATACCAGCAGCGTGCCCAGACCGGTGCGGGAACGACGCCGCACACGTGGCGTGGCCTCGAGTGCATCGCCTACTGCAGCCACTACGGTCGGGGTCTCCCAAACTGTCACCGATTCACCTCGGTCTACTGCTACCTCCCCACACAGCCGTCGGACTGCCGCTAAACAACTATCCTCCTCATCCCCTCTCACCCACGACCCCGTGGGTCTTGTCATATCTTTTTTGAACGCATCCTCCCCACAATCTACGAGAATGCCGCACTACGTGTCTTGACGACTCACCCAAACCTGATACCCTCCCCAAGCTGCCCCTTCATGGCAGCGGAAAGGTGGTCGCCATGATCGGTGACCAAGGAAAGCCAAACGAAAGCGTGTATCGTACTGCCGACCCCGAACAACCACGTCTCGAGACCCTCGAAGCCATGAACTCGCAGATCCACGCGCTGCGCAGGCGGCTGCGGAACATCATCATCCTGTGCATGGCGCTGGCCTGTCTCCTGATCGTAGCGTACTACCCCACGCTGAAGCATCTGTGCTCCCACGGAACCCAAGAGGGCACCGTCGAGAGCAATGTGACAAGTCACAACATCACGATCACGACCAACTTCCGCCAGTACCTAGCGCGTGTGGAGACGAGCAACGGCCACTCCAGCCAACTCACGCGGTGGTATGGCCTCGAGTGCATCGGTTACTGCAGCATCGGCTGGCGAGGCATCGTGGACTGCAGCTCGTACCAGAGCTTCTACTGCTATCTCACCCCTCCCCCCAGCCCGCAGACCACCAACTGCCGCTGAACAGTACGCTCTCCTCGTACTCAGCCACACCTCATCTTCCTTCAATGCCCTCGCTAACCTCACCCGTTGCCGAGGGCTCTTAATATCCCGTGATCAAAAACGTAAGCTGTTGACCAATATCTAAAAAACTATGAGGGTTTCTCCGCCCGTAATAGAAGGAGCAGCTGATGCGGAAAAAGAGCTGTCTGGCCTACATCCTG
>CAZIQG010000077.1:0-2352 GCA_964541725.1 uncultured Gammaproteobacteria bacterium | reverse complement strand
CGTGCTGTGGGGCGAGTATGTGTGCATCGTGAGGGCAACATCCAGCACCCCCGCCTGCGCGGCAAACTGCTAGAAGCAGACGCCAACTCCCGCCCAGTAAACAATCCAAACACTCTCCTCTACTTCCCCACCCCCATCGCGCCGGTGGGTATTGCTTTTTATAAGGCTAGTTCGTCCCGCTCCATTTCTTTATATACCCCTCCACATCAAACTTCTTTTCCATCCCCCCTCGACTCATATATCTCACACTCCCAAAGATAGGACGATTAAACCAAGGCCTATCGTGAAGCCCACCAATCGACCAGGCAATTCCTACGTATCCATTTGGATCTCGTCCATCCAACTCATAGCGATCATTTAAATGAATCGCAATCTTAAACGCGTCTTCCGGCGAGTCGCTCCATTCCAAGATCTTTTTTGCCCAATACATGCGCACATAACCATGCATTTTGCCCGTCTTCACCATCTCTAATTGTGCCGCATTCCAAAGCTCATCATGCGTACGCGCGTACTCAAACTCTGCGCGTGAATACGTAAATTCGCGTGGATCTTTACGATGCGCATCCAATGTTTTTCTCGCCCATTCCGGCAGCCCCTCAAACGAATCGTAGTGTGGCTGGTAGAAGCAATAGTTATCCGACAATTCGCGACGCACCACGAGCTCTTCAATAAACGCATCCCGCGCGAGCTTAGGCGCAGTATCATGTAGAGCCTCATACGCCACTCGTTGCGGCGCCAAATGACCATAATGAAAAAACGGCGACAGATCTGATAATGCCTGTCCCAATGGATCATTACGACGCTCATGATAGACAGGTAGCCGCTCGGAAAGAAATCGTCTCAACGCCTTATGCGCAGGAGCTTCTCCTCCTTCAATCCAATCAACTTTTTTCGGAGCAGAGGCAGCCGGAACAAACTCTTCAAGCGCCTTCCAATCAATCGTTTGATACGTAAACGGCGCATGAGATGCTTGGGAAGCAAGTTTTGGAATGTCCGTTAGATAGGTCTTAAGCTGGGCATGGATCTTCGGACGAATGGTACGAGCCGCAAATTCCTGCTTTTGACTCGTAATCCAACACGGGACAACGTTATGTGCATCCACTTGATATACGGGGCAGCTAAGACCATCCACCACTTCCTTGAGCCAGCGCTGTGGCAATCGTAACGGAAAAAAATCCGTCACCATTCCACCTATTTTCTCTTTTTTCATCCAATGCAACATCTCTTGATGAGATTCCTCCCCCACGAATAAATAGAATGGGATGCCCTTGGCATGCAGTTCTTTCTGAACTGCCCTCAGCCCTGCCAACTTAAAACGCCACTGACGCTCCCCACCCCCCAAAAAACCCGGCAGAAGATTATGCGCCACCGCAAACGCCACCCCCTCCTTCTTCGCCCATTCATGTGCGGCCAATAACGCCCAGTTATCATGCACACGCTGATCACGGTTCATCCAATACACAATAGGTCCACCCTGAAAGGGACGCTCCGCCAATCGTCTGCCCCGCTGCATGATAATCGACGTATCCATACACACGGTATAATATACGGTGAATCAATATATGTCCCGCTTTGAATCCGTTCCTCGGGAAGTCCCGGCCGCCATTAAACCCGCTCTCACTTCTCGCAAAAAAGAAGTGACAAGTGCGAGTCCTGCTAAAATTGAGGCCACTCTACCTGAAAAACCAGAAGTTGAAGCTCTAGAAGAAGAACTCGAGGGCTTAGAAGCAGAAATAGCAGGAACAGAATCAGACTTAGCCGAAGCTCAAGCCGCACTCGCCCAACAAAGAGACCTGCAGAGCGACCATTCGTTTATTCTTACTCTCTTCAAAGAAGGCACGGATGCGACAGCTCAGATGGCGGATCTTCGAAATACCATTAAAGAATGTGAGGAAGAACTTGCTGCGGCTAAACAAGAACGCGCTGCTCTTATCATCAAAATTGAACAAGCGAAAGGCTAGCTCAACCCCTCTTCCCTCCTCTTTAACATATGACCATACTCACCTGCGGACTCCATGATCCTAAGGCCGGATTACAATGGCTCTCTGATAGACATTCCAAAAAAATCCTGTCGATGTTTGATCAGGTGATCGTTTCGGCGTCTCCTCTCACTGATAAAGCTTATTTGCAAAGACTAAGTGAGCAAGGATTTATCGTCCATCGTCGTAAAAAGAACCAAATAACAACTAGCTATTTAGAAGCTATCAAGCAAGCCTCTATCTTAGACCCAGATACAATTCTCTACTGCGACTTTGACCGCGCCATGCACTGGGTACACACCCAAGCAAAAGAGTTATCGTGCGTCGCAAAACATATTGAACCCACCGGCTATTTCATCGGCATGCGCGGACC
>CAZIQG010000076.1:0-4790 GCA_964541725.1 uncultured Gammaproteobacteria bacterium | reverse complement strand
CGCGGTCAGCGCCGCCATTACCGCCCGTCTCCAAAACAATGGACAAAGCTGCATCGCCGCAAAACGCTTCCTCGTACATACAACTATCGCCGAAACCTTCACGAAAAAATTCGTCGCAGGCTTTGAAGCTATGAAGATCGGTGACCCCATGAATGAATCCACACAAATCGGCCCCCTCGCCAGCGCCAAACTTCGCACCGACCTCGACGACCAAGTCAAACGCTCCGTCGCCGCTGGCGCACGCATCTTAACCGGTGGGAAGTACGTGGGCGACAAAGGGTTCTTCTACGCTCCCACCATCCTCACCGACGTAAAATCCGGCGTCCCCGCTTACCACGAAGAACTCTTCGGCCCCGTTGCGACTCTCATGACATTTGAAACCCTCCCCGAAGCTATAAACCTCGCAAATGATACGGATTTTGGCCTCGGTGCTTCGGTTTGGACAAAAGATGTAGACATCATTGAACACTGCTCACAAAACCTCGAAGCCGGCTCCGTCTTCGTGAACGGCATGGTCAAATCCATCCCCTCTCTCCCCTTCGGCGGCCTCAAACATTCTGGCTATGGCCGCGAACTTTCATGGGAAGGAATGCGGGCGTTCTTGAATGTAAAAAGTGTTTGGGTGAAATAATGACAAACAAAAATATCCCAATAGTGGGATATTTTTCTCATTAAAAAGATAAAATCTTATAGAAACAGCAGCGCACCCGTCGGGAAGCAGGAGCGCTGCAAACCCTTACGGGTGCGGAGAGACGGTAGGTCAGGGCGCGACGCGGCACTCATCGACCGGACGAAACGGCGTCCAATCGTGAACTTGCATGATGAAGGCTGCGTTGCGGGACAGCCGCGCGAAGCCACGATCCGTGCAAATCTTATCGTCGCCACGGATACCATGCACAGGCTCTGGACCGCCACTGTCGGTCTGCGGACCACCACCCGCGTAGGTGAAATTCATCGGCTCCATGAAGAAAGTCCAGCTCGCGACGAAGAACACGGCGCCGCATACGATCTGGATGAAGCCCCCGACATTGACGGAGAGTGGAACGAACTTCGGACGCGTCTTGGACTCCCCGAGCGCCCAGAAGCCGAGTCCCGTCACGCGACGAGCGTGCCAGTTGGCGAGAAGGGCGAGGGCGATGAGGATGAGGAAGGGGGAGGCGTACAGCGCTGCACCCCACGAGTTGAACTGAACTGCGGCGAGCACAACAAGAAGCGCAACGATCAGAACGTAGTACTTCACGGGAAACCTCCACTCATGGCTGACAACAAAATTGTGTCAGAACCTATTTAAAGGCAAATCTCCTTCAAATAGCTACCGACAAATCATCAATTTTTCAAAATATCCTTAACAATAAGCCAAAATTTTAGCCCAGATACCTATTAATATAATACCAGAAAATGGTCATTTTGTCAACCTAAAAGACCCCTTCAGATCCTTACCCTTCCGATCTCAATTCTAAGCGTTTATGCTATAAAAATATGAACATCCTACGCACCATCGGACCCGGCAACCTCTCCCAAGAACAGATCGAGAAATTACGCTTACGCCAAGCAGCACGCGCGGTCGTATTTGATGAAGATAAAAATGTCGCTCTCCTACACGTCCAAAAAGATGGGTACTACAAACTTCCAGGTGGAGGCATAGAACAAGGTGAAGACATCCTGACCGCTCTTAAACGCGAGTGCCTAGAAGAGATCGGCTGCCATATCGAAGTCGACCAAGAACTGGGCATGACGATCGAATATAGGGAACAATACCAAATGAAACAAGAATCATACTGCTTCATCGCCCATACCATCGGAGCAAAAGGCACGCCGCAGTTCTCCGAAAAAGAACAGCGAGACCAATTCAAAGCTATCTGGGTTTCTCTTCCAGAAGCCATCCACCTCGCCACCACTTCAAATACCGAGGAGTACCAAGGCAGTTTTATCGTTCCGCGAGACCTATTTCTCTTGCAAGAAGCAGAGAAGATACAAAACAAGCTCCGCACAGAAGGGAGCTAAGGAAAGCAGAAAAAGCGACGAAAAGAACACGACTTACGCAGCGCTCCTCAGGATCCGACGTGGAGCGCAGTGAGAAGCATCGCGAATCCTCTCATGTTCACGTCCAGCCTTGGCGAGGATTTCCTTCACCTCCTTCTCGGCGAGCGCGAGCGCACGAGGACACGAAAGCCTATCAATCAACGCCTGAAGTTCCCGATCCTGCTTCTGCCTCCGCTTCAACATGGCTACCTCCGAGAGAAGCGTCACCCCACGTGACAAGATCAATCATACCGAAAAAAGATAAAAAAGAAAATAAAATGACAGCGGAGTCCCCTTGACAAAATTCTCAATTCATGGAACGGGGTATAAGGAGATGCTACGCTTATTCTAATCTCCGCCCTCTATGAACCCTGAACCAACCATTCGTGATGTTCTTTCCACGATTAACGAAATGTTTTCGGCTGTTAACGATTTATCTAATCAAGTAGACAGAAGATTTGAACGTATAGAGAAAGAAATGGTCACCAAAGACGAATTTTACCGCGAAACAACTCGTTTAGAAGGCAAAATCGTCAATGTAGAAAATAAAATTACAGACACCGAAAATAGAATCATCACCGAAGTAGATCATTTTGTCGTTCTACATAATCGACTCGATACAGAAGTGGTCTCGCTCCGTTCACAATTTGAACGCGTGCTTGATAGCCGGTAATTTTTAATACTCCAAGATCCCCTTGACACTTCCCTTTAAAAACAGGTAAGAACGGGTACCGAGCTTATTGCTCGACAAGGAGGAAGGTAACGTGATCGTCGCGGATTTGCCTAGTCGGCATGACTCAGACATAGTCAGTAAGATCATCAAAGCCCTCAAACCACACAGATGTCGCCTCAGTCCTTCCATCTCAGAATACCGTTATTCTGGAATGGTTGCGCTCGTCAAAAGAGGGCGCGTCACCGCGCTCGTTCCCATCATCGCATCAATCTGGCTTGTTCTCAGCGAAATCAAACTGGGTCAAGTCCTAAGTACAGGAATCATCCTATTCGGGGCTATCGTGACCAAGTACCTATGGTCAACCGCTCCCAGAATGCTACCCGTAGATAAGACCAACGCCTGGTGGATTGCCAAAGATGGCAGCGTGAAAAAATACGATTTCACTTTTGGCACAATGAGGTACTACCTGGAAGAACGCGATGGTCTCGTACGAATCGAAAAAGGTACGGTGATCAAGATTCCAAATACCCATGGAAGGATCACCTTTAACCACGATCCGACGCAAGCAGATGTGCAAGCCGCCATCGACACTCTAGCAACCCTCATGTCGGTCAACCGTTGGAAACGACGCAAAATGCTAGAAGTCTTGGCAGCAAAAACGGGCATACGCGTCGTCGATGACGTAGCATACCGCACCATTAGTCCAGGAACGGTAGAAATTGAACAAACGGACAAACGCAAATACGCCAAATCAAAATAACTCTCCTCCCCCATCTTCTCGATGGGTGTTGTTGTTTAAAAGCGAGCTAATAGACATTTCGTGTTGGTTAAATGACAGTTTTTCTTTTCAACTGAGCCAATATTTGGAAACATTAGGGAATATGATCCCTAATCTGCACAAAAAAACACTGTCCGGACTGCAATCAGCCCATGCAGAGATGGGGACATACGAAAAAAGGAACCCCTCGATGGCATTGTGACAAATACCATGTCACGAGTGTCAGACGGCGAAAAGACAACACCTCTCGTTCAAGGGAGGTGTTGTTTGAAAAATGAGCCACAAGCAAGACAACCGTCACGGAAATTGCCAAACAACAATATGTCCACCCGAGGACCATTGGAAGGTGGTTCTCTTCTCTTGAACCGAGGAAGCGGTACCAAGGCTCTTCCTGGAAAGACGTACGAATCCTCATCGTGGATGGAACGGTGCTTGAGCGATCCGTTCTCACCTTGCTCTTGGCACGAGGGATCGGGCAGAGACCCATCTCTTGGCAATGGACGAACCAAGAAAGCTTTGTCTCTTGGTTCGAATTCTTTCTGCGCCTCAAGGAAGAAGGGTGTGATCCACGATATATCGTTTGTGATGCTCAACGAGGCCTCCTCAAAGCGCTCCGTATCATATGGCCGGAAGCACTTGTTCAGCGCTGTATCATCCACGTGATTCGTTTGGCTCGTCTCTGGCTCACGAGGCGACCAAAAACACAGGCCGGATGCGAACTATTGGAACTTGTATATGCTCTCAGCTCCATTCAAAGCCTTCGACAGAAGCGTCGTTGGATTAGGGCTTTCCACAAATGGGAAGAACGACAAGAATCCTTCCTAAAGGAACGAACATACTCCGTATCCGGAAGGTGGTGGTATACCCATCGAAAACTTCGAGGAGTACGCAGTCTCCTCCGGCATGCCATCCCAGAACTTTTCCGTTACCTCAAAGATCGGTCAGTGCCTGCAACTTCAAACCATGTGGAAGGAGGACTCAACAGTCGTATCAAGGAATTGATCCGTTGCCATCGAGGGACTTCTCGAACAAGGCAGCAGCATTTTATTTCTGTGTATCTCAATTCAAGGCAGAGGGAAAAACCAACACGAAATGTCTATTAACTCAGGATATTTAATACGTAGATCTTAGCATTTGCGCTGCAATCAGGAAATATTAGCAAAGTCAGCCTGGCAAATTACCCATTCAATACGCAAAAACCACCCGTGAGGGTGGCTCTCGTCTATGGTGGGTAGGGAAGGATTCGAACCTTCGAAGGCGATGCCAGCAGATTTACAGTCTGCCCTGTTTGACCACTTCAGTACCTACCCATGGAGC
>CAZIQG010000075.1:0-4851 GCA_964541725.1 uncultured Gammaproteobacteria bacterium | reverse complement strand
CGGGTAGCTACGTTCGGCACGGATAAACGCTGAAAGCATCTAAGCGTGAAGCCGTTCTCAAGATTAATGTTCGTCATAGGACCCTCCGAGACGAGGAGGTTGATAGGTGGTAGGTGTACAAGTCGCGAGACTTTGAGCCGAGCCATACTAATAGTCCAATGCTTCGGCCTTCCGGCTGTACAGTATTCGTCGTAAGATGAATACTGACGGATGGTGGCTAAGCAATTCATGTGCGTGCGTGCAAATAGCAAGCAAGCCATGTCATATACGCATGGTATATTGATTCAAAAAACACAGGTTTGTGCCTTCGACTTATTTATCTGTATACACAGATGAATACGCCGGTGGCCCAAGCGGTGGGGAAACACCCGTTCTCATCCCGAACACGGAAGTTAAGCCCACCAGCAGCGATGGTACTTGGACCCAACCCGGTCCTGGAAGAGTAGCCCGCTGCCGGACAGAACAGCTCACGAGAAATCGTGGGCTTTTGTGTTTCTGGAGGATTTGGACTCGAATCAAATGGACTCGATCTCGTTTAAGTAGTTCCTGTGATATCAAGAACGGAAGTATTAAAACCACCTAGCTTTTTTTGATGTAGGCTTCGTACTGGGATATACCTTTTAGGCTTACCCCTGCAGTCTTTTTCTCAGAGATAACCGTTGATGTATCGACACGGTTCTTCAGTCTCATTTTCCTTGAGCGAGTTTTTACGCCCAAAGAAACGCTGTTTCTATCCAACCCTAAACCAACAAACTCCATGCCCTCCTCATGACGAACTACCTTGCACTTCTTGTCGTTAAGCAAAAGAGGACGAGCACCATTCTCAACTAGTTGTTTAATTTCCTGCTTTAAGATGAGCATGTCACTTTTCTCGGTCCTAGTAGAGGTAATTCCTATGTCGTCCACATAAATCGCAATGCGAGGGTCCTTGCCCCTTAGACGCCTTTGGACTAGTCGATCCATCTTCACAAAGGTATCCATACTGCACCACACCGCTATTCTTGAAGAAGTGGCAAAGCCTCTTGCTATCACTCTCTGCAATTGATTGCTTCCTTTCTCCCCCAAAGGGACGCAACACAGTCTTGCGAGCAGTTTAGCCCCCTTGTAGGTACAGTTGCACTTATTTATCAAAAAACTGATTACCCGCCCTTCGGTTATTTGTTCAAAAAAACGGCTCAGATCCAGCTTTAGCAACGTACGCTTTCTTTTCATCCCCAATAAATGCTTGGCTGCCTGAACATGGTTACGACGTTTTAAACCGCCAAATACAAAGTTTGGAATGAGCTTATCATGGGGGGCGAGCACGCGCTCGTTGATTTTGCCCAATAGGGTACCTAGCGGGGTTCCTTTTGCGCTTCTAACCCACTTTTGATCGGCGGGTTTAGACCGCTTGAGATTATCCTTCCAGTACCGATCAAAGTTGATCACAACATCATCAATAAGCATTTTTGCTTGGTCTACAGAAAAGCCATCATGAGCTATGTGCTTAGCAAGCTCATTTTTTCCGCGGATAGATAACTTCGGGCATTTGTTAAACGGCATAATGCCTCAGCTTCTTAGCTTTGGTTTTAATGAGAGTTGTTTGCATCTTTTCTCCAAACTGGAGCAGCCAATTTTCTATCGGATTCTTTTTGCTCAAAGGGTGGTCTTTATCTATAAAAAGGAATGGGGTTATCGACGCCGGGTGTACCTCCATCAGCTCTGCAATCTTTAAAATAAGATTTTTTGAAACCTCCTTTTGGCCGGTCTCGACCATAGCTATTAAAATCGTAGAAACGCCAAGCGCCTGAGCGAATTGCTCTTGTGTAAGACCAGCCTCCTCGCGAATGGTTTTAACTAGTTCAGAAAACGTGAGCATAAGTCATGTATAACGACTAATGGACGACTATTTCATGATATCCCGGATGATTTGCATGATTTTGAGGATGCACGTGAGCACTCTCAAAACCATCTTCACCCATGATGGGATTCTCATATGAAAAGGTCGTCCATTTATACGGAATATGTGGTCCAGCAATTGCGTTGGAGTCATTCATAGGCTTGCGTATAAATAAACGATGGCGAATTATTTACATTAAAGGGGAACATCTATGCGGACTTCCAAAATCTCACGGCGGTTAATCGTTTTTCATATTCCGGTAACTGCCTAACCGTGAGAGGTTTGGAGGTCCCTAAGGAGAAACAACATTATTAATACTTTAATAACGCCATTTAGCCCTTTTGCTTGCACCGATAGCGGACGGCTATGCTCGTACGGCAGCCAGCAGCTTCGACGAAAGTCCACTCCCTTTTAAGAGGGATGCGGTCAGATGTGCAAAGACATCTCAATGTGTTTGATTAACACCGTTTCTTGCTGAATCAATTTTTAAGGTACGACCATCTAAGATGAATATTATACAAAAAGTATATGTTTGTCAAGAGGAGTCTTACGAAGCTCTGGGTAACAACAACCTGAAGAACTTTTCACGAACAATAATCGCCTGCCAAAGAGCTTGGGTAATCTGAGAGGCTAATCTGATCCAGGTCGAGTCCAGCCGCAATCGGGCTTAGTGGCTCACATCACCATCCCAGCTAAAAACACATCGCCCCACGAACCGTAGAGCCACATGCGCGATGGATCGTGGGGTTGATAGAAGTAGATTGTGATTGGCGGGGTTCAGAGTTCGGGGCGCTCTCCGAACATGATGTTCTCGATGGGAGAGCCGACGCGGAGCGTGCCGACGCTCGCATGAATGAGGTTGGCACCGAAGAGGGCGGCGTTGCCCTGGCGGTGGATGCGGGCGAGTGTACGGAGCGGCTCCTTGCTCACGCGCGCACCTGTTCGCTGGTCGGTCTGGGTGATCGGGCACCGTTCACAGGGCTTCACGCCGTGGAAGAGAACACCGTTCACCGTGAACTGGTTCCAGCGCTCCTCCTCCCACGCCTCGTCGACACCGGTCACCACGATGTTCGGCCTGAACCGCTCCATCGAGATCGGGTCGTGTCCGGTGGGGAGGTTGGCGTTGAGTTCGGCGAGAGAACGCTCCGTTGCGAGCAGGAGCGGGTAGCCATCGGCGAAGCCGACCTGTGTGGTGATCCCTTCAGGCCGTCGGTTGGGAGTGCGAACGTGTACCTCCGGCATCCGGACGAGCCGAACGGACTTGTGGAGGTGGGTCGAGAAGAAGTCACCGGCCGCCTGTCCTTGATCCGTGCCGACGCCGATGTGCTTCCACACGGTGATGGGCGTGACGCTCTCGCCTTCCCAGATCGAGCGAGGCACAGTGATGCGCATGTGCTCGTCGCCCTCGACTTCGATCAGGAGACCTTCCTCCGTGAGGTGAGGGACGACCTGTGCGAGTTCGGGGCACTCACGCTGAGTCACGAACCTACCCGTCTCGTCCACGACCATCCAGCGACGGTCGTAGCGGATGCCGCGCTCGTCGAGCTCGGCTACGTCGAGCGGGGTCGCCCGACAGGACTTGATGAAATGAACGGACAGACCGCTGATAACGCGCATGGCTTAGCCTCCTTATGTGCGTGTAGCCGAACCTTACCATATGAATCGACTAAGTAAACTGTTAGGTCTGCCAAGACAGAAATCACCTAATGATAGAGGCGTTTCATCGCTTTTTAAGCCAGATATCGTAGATAGAGGGCACTGCTTAAAATAACAAAACCCCGACCGCAGGCGACGAGATGTGTCGCGAGGCCATCGGGGCTTTTTCGATAGGGCGCCTTCTCCGAGCGTGGCTGGATGTTTATCTTACTCATGCAATAAAAATATTCGTGATAAGAACATGGTGAAAAGGTAGGAGAGGTCGGTTTTGACCTTGTCTACGAAGCTCTGTTAGGTCACTGTACGCATGAGACTATAAATCCAAACGAAGTATGCCTAACGATATTAAGCCATTTTTTGAATCTACGCTTGCACAAGAGGCGCGTCTTCCAGGTTCCGATATTACACATCCTGTAGGCGCAAGGGTTGTCATGATAGCGGAGCTTGCTACAAAACGGTTTGGCACCATTCTCTTCACGACGCCTAACGCTACGGACGCTTTTCTTTATGAAGCTAAAGAGCTTGTCGACAAGTGTGAGTATCTTGTAAACAAATTGGATAAAGAGTCGCCTAAGTACACAGTCTGGTCCGCTTTAAGCTCTATCCCTGGTATGACTGCCGAAAGAGCGCTAAGAGAAGACCCCTCCGCAAGGAAACTGAGACATGCTAATGATGATCTATTTTATAGACTCATCGTTAAAGCAGGTGAGCTTCTATTTGTTTTGATCGCAGGCGTTGAAGCAATGGTGAATGCTGGGATTCCACCGGACTATGCCCACCAACTCACAAATAAAAAAGGAGAGGTAGTAGTCATAGACAGAGCCACCTTCGAAATGAATACTAGGCTCGAAGAAAAACTCTCCATCCTTGCCGTTCAAAAAGGTCTTCCGCCACCGAAGCAACAAAAGTGGTGGTCGCAATTCAAAGAGATTCTTGGCCTCCGCAACGATATCGTGCATCTAAAAACTAAAGGAGAAGTGTTTAAAACCCATAACGCGGTTTATACTGAGCTGATTGACCTAGACTTCAAGAGCGCTCTTCGCACCATCCGAGAGGTTATTTCTTATTTTTCTTAGGATAGACACAAAAGCGTACGGCACAGAGCACGCTATAGTGATAGTGTAAAAATATAGGCCTTGAAAGCAGACGCCGAATCAAAAAGTAGGCGAAAACAATTTTCGCCAACTCTTTACCCCCTCCCTTCAATTGATGCCCGACCGACATGAATGAGTTAGTTTTCTGCGTGGGCACCAGTGCCCATTTAGTGCCCAAGAAGTCCTAAACCAACCGTTTCTATTAAGAATAATGATGACTAA
>CAZIQG010000074.1:0-5038 GCA_964541725.1 uncultured Gammaproteobacteria bacterium | reverse complement strand
TGCAGCCGCGCGCGACCTCAACGGGGGAATGTCTCCTTGCTCAGACAGCTGTAGGTGGAAAAATCTTGTGCCTAACGGAGCCCTAGATGGGTGGAGAGGGGAGGGGAATCTAGGTATTTTTGATTTTTTCGTTTATTTCCCGCACACTCCTTCGCATGACACTTTTGCAGTTGAAAGGCATTCAAAAGGCGTATGGACTTCATCGGGTGTTGGATGGGGTTGATTTGGTTGTGTCGGAGGGGCAGAAGATTGGGCTGATTGGACGCAATGGGGCGGGGAAGTCGACATTACTTCGGATTATTGCGGGGCAGGAGGAGATGGAGGCGGGGGAAATTATGAAGGCGACAGGACTAAGACTTGGGTATTTGGAACAGCATGAGGATTTTTTGGTAGGGGAGACGGTATTAGGATATTTGGAGCGGGTGAGTGGGAAGGCGGAGTGGCAGTGCGCCAAGATTGCGGGACAATTCCAGCTTAAGCACGATCGCTTGCAGATGGAGGCACGAGCGTTATCGGGTGGGTATCAGATGCGTGTGAAATTGGCATCTGTGTTATTGCATGAGCCGGATCTATTGCTTTTGGATGAACCGACGAACTATTTGGATGTGCAGACGCAGTTACTTTTAGAGGTGTGGTTACAGGAATATCGTGGATCGTTTGTGATTGTGTCGCATGACCGGGAGTTTTTGAAAAATGTGTGTACGAGTACGGTTGAGATTGAACGTGGGAAAGCCACGAGCTTTCCGCAGGGGATTGAAATCTATCTGGCTTGGAAAGAGGAGCAGATCCAATTAAAAGAACGGTCTAATCGGAGTATTGAAATGCAGCAGAAGCAGTTGCAGACGTTTATTGATCGCTTTCGCGCCAAGGCGTCTAAAGCGTCGCAGGCACAATCGAAGATTAAGCAACTTGCGCGCTTGCAGACAATTGATATTGAGCAGCCACTAAAGACAGTGAGGATCCAAATTCCTCAAGTTGAGCATCGGACGACATTTGCACTTAGGACGTGTCGGTTAGCGATGGGGTATGGGGAGAATGTCGTCGCCAAAGATATTGATATCGAAATTCAACGGGGAGAGCGGATTGCGATCGTCGGTGAAAACGGGAAAGGCAAGTCAACGTTTTTGAAAACGGCGGCGGGTGTTATTCCGGTCTTGGAGGGGACGTGTACATGGAATAACCGTTTGAAGGTTGGGTATTATGCGCAGCAGGTGCATGAAGCGTTGGATCCGAAGGATACGATCGACATGTATCTGGGTCGATATATGGGATTGCTCGTCACACATGAAGATGTGTTGCGGATCGCTTCCAATTTTTTGTTTACGCAGGATGATTTGGCAAAACCTATTTCAGTATTGAGCGGAGGAGAAAAAGCTCGTTTGTGTTTGGCAGGTCTTTTGTTGTCGCGGCCAGATGTCTTGCTGCTTGATGAGCCTACCAACCATTTAGACATGGAAACGGTGGAGGCGTTGGCGAGTTCACTGACGCGCTGGAAGGGCACGATTATCTTTATCAGCCATAGTCGTACCTTTGTGCATGTGCTCGCGACGGCACTTTTGACGATTGAGAATGGGACGGTGAAACGCGATTTACGGACGTATGATGAGTATGTCTCTGAGATGAGGCATCAGGCATCAGGGATTAGGCATCAGGATGAGGTAATGGAGGAAAAACGCGAGAAGCAGGAAAGGTATGAGCGAGGGCAGGAATTGAAACGGGAGTTACGCAAAATTGAAAAACAGTTGGAAGAATTTTCTGCCAAGAAAGATAAGATGTTAAAACTCTTTGCAGAGAAACCGATGGAGACGACGCCGGATCAAGCACGAGCGTTCAATACGATTGAGACGGTGCTTGCGCATGCGGAGACGGAGTGGTTGCGGGTGTCCGCGGAATTACAGGGGTTTGAAGCTTAACAATTTCTTTTTGCGACGAAGGATTCATCGGGAAAAGAAGACGTGGGAGCGAGTCCCAAGGGGAGGAGCGAGGGGAGTGGGGGAGAAGGGGAGATCAGAATACCGGGGCGGTCATGGCGATCATGACCAGAACAGCGACGATCCGACCGAGAAAGTTGCCCATGAACTTGATGATATACCGCATACAGCACCTCGATGACTACTTAAACAAGCCTTGAAGATTTTTACAAGGCCTGTCTATGTTTACTGGTTTTTACGAGGTTTAGGGTGTGCTCTTTTTCTCGACAACAATGGTGTAGTTCACGGCGAGGGCAGCAAGAGCGCTAACGGCGGCGATGACAGGGACAAGGAGAGTGCCAATCACGGCGATGGTAAGAGGGATTTCGATGATGGTTTCTCCTTGTTCGTTTTGGATGAGAATGCGACGCGCATTACCTTCTTTTACGATCTCTTTAATTTTATCGACGAGTTCTTTTCCGTTTACACGAAAGGATTCTTGGGTATTCATATATAGATGAAGTCTAGATATTTTAAAAGTGATTTACTTCGCACTCCGTACCATCTGTTCAATCACGTCTAAAATCTCCCCGCGTCCTTTGCCTGTCACATTGGAGTGAGGGATGAAGGAAATTTGAGGATATTGCGATTCGAGCATTCGCTGTAAATTGATCGATTCTGAATTGGAGAGTTTGTCGATTTTGTTGACGATCAGGACAACGGGGATCTTGCCGGCGGCGAGGTATTCGAGCATGTCGCGGTCGAGGTCGGTGGGGCCGATGCGGGCGTCGATCATGAGGAGGACGAGGCGAAGTTGTTGAGCTTGCCAAAGGTAGTCGCGGAGCATGCCGGCGAAGTCTTGGCGTTTGGCTTTGGAGGTTTTGGCGAAACCGTAGCCAGGGAGATCTACAAGATAATAGCGGCCATCGACGTTAAAGAGGTTGATGGTTTGGGTGCGGCCTGGTTCGGCGCTGACGCGAGCCAGGTCTTTTTGGCCGGTGATGTGATTCAACAGCGAAGATTTTCCTACATTTGAGCGTCCTACGAAGGCGATCTGGGGCTTGGTGTCGTTGGGGAGCTCTTCGAGCTTGGTGGCGCTTTTGAGGAAGGTAATGGCCATATCATAGGCAAGCGTGAAGTGTATTGCCTGAATCGTCAAGGGTGTGCTTGTCAGGGCTGGTTTTTTGAGGTTCTCTATGGGGTAATTCTATGTCATTTGTAAAATTGTTTTCTGAGTTGCGGAAGATGGACGCGGCGATTGCGGGAGGGAAAGGGGCGTCGCTTGGGGAAATGACCAATGCGGGTATTTCTGTTCCTCCGGGGTTTGTGGTGACGGCGCAGGCGTTTGATCGATTTTTGCTCGAGACGGGGTTGGCAGCGCATGTACATTCAGAACTTCAAAAGGTGAACCATGATGATGTGGCTTCGGTTGAGCATGCGTCGGAAGTGTTGCATGCACTCATTACGGGTCGGGAGATGCCAGCGGATTTGGCGGAGGAAATCATGGTGGCGCATCAAACTCTCGGGGCGGAATTTGTCGCGGTCCGTTCTTCGGCGACAGCGGAGGATTCTTCGGCCGCGAGTTGGGCGGGGGAGCTGGAAAGTTATTTGAACACAAATCGTGATCAGGTTCTTGCAAACGTGAAACGCTGCTGGGCTTCATTGTTTACGCCGCGGGCGATCGTCTATCGTCAGGAGAAGAACATGAAAGATGTTCATGTGTCGGTCGCGGTTGTGATCCAAAAAATGGTGCAGTCGGAGGTGGCGGGGATCACGTTTACAGTGCACCCGGTCACGCGTGACCATAACCAGATGATCATTGAGGCGTGTTGGGGTCTGGGTGAATTGATTGTGGGTGGGATGGTGACGCCGGATGGCTATGTGATCGACAAACGTGAAGGGACGCATTTGGATATTAGTGTGTCTGAGCAGGAAGATATGCTTGTGAGAGGAGAAAAGGGCAATCAACGGGTGGCCGTGCCGACTGAGAAGACAGGAGCGCAAAAATTGAATGGAGATCAGATTACGGAATTGGCCAAGATGTGTGCGGCGATTGAAACGCATTATGGGTTTCCGTGCGATATTGAATGGGGCATGGAAGCGGGGAAATTTTATATCGTGCAATCAAGACCGATTACGACATTGTAGAGTTTTTTGGGGTTCTGGGGTTGCAAAAATTGCTAAAATGGGGCTAAGTGGTGGGGTATGGATTCATTGCCTGTGTGGCCGACGATTCTGGAGCGGTTGCGCACCAATACGCATTGGTATAACAAAAGTTATAGTGGGTATTACCAGGGTGTACATCTTCAGACATTGGCGGCGATGGAAGAGGCAAAGACGCCTTGGGGGTTAAAATACATCGCCGTTTTCCAAAACTACAAACAAAAGGATCACATGGACACGTTTTGGGATTTGGAGGATTTGGTTGAAAAACGTGAGGCGTTTTTATTCATGGCGAAGCGGAATCCAGCACAGATTGAGGTGATCTTGCAGGAGGCGGAGGCGAATCATGTACGTTTTGTTGCGTATACACAGACGCTCAACGGATTGGATATCGTGAGTCAAACAGATAAGGATTTGCGACGGACGTTTTTTGAATTGCAACAAGAATTAGTCTCTGTGGCTCGTTGGTCATATAGCGTTGATGCCTTTTTGAATGATGGTGAGGAGGATTGGTTGGAGCTGACGATCAAGCAGTATTTGGGGGAGCGAGCCACACCAGAAGTGATTGCAACCCTGACCCTGCCGACGTTTTCTTCTTTTTTGCATGAGGCGGAGATGTTGTTTCGGGAGATTGTGCAGGCGTTGCAAGCGAACGATGAGGGAAAGGCGCAAACTTTGGCGACAGACTATGAGCGTCGGTATTTTTGGATACGGACAAATTATCTTGTGTACGACCGGGTTACGAAGGAGATGGTTTTGGAGGAAGCAAAAAAACTTAAAACTCAAAACTCAGCCAGCTCAGCTGGCTCCAAGGCCAAAGGTAAAAAGATTGAGGATAAAGCGATTGATTTGGAAGAAGTGAAAAGCAAGAAGCAAGCATTGCTAGTTTCATAGGAGGCACCGCAGGAACAACGTTCTGTGTTAAGAATTGCGGAGGTGTTTACGCATTTGCAGGATTTGCGGAA
>CAZIQG010000073.1:0-5051 GCA_964541725.1 uncultured Gammaproteobacteria bacterium | reverse complement strand
TATCCGTGTTTTTGTACTTCGGAGGAGCTTGAGAAGATGCGCGAAGGACAGGCTTTGCTTAAATTGGCTTCGAAGTATGATCGTCGCTGTTTGAAGTTATCTGCGGAAGAAGTGAGTCAACGGTTAGGGCGAGGTGATCGACATGTGTTGCGTTTGAAAGTTCCAGAAGGGGAATCAGCTTTTGTCGATGCGATTCGGGGAGAGATTGTGTTTAAAAATAGCGAAGTAGATGACCAAGTATTGATGAAGTCCGATGGTTTTCCTACCTATCATCTGGCGGTGGTGGTGGATGATGAGCTCATGAAGATTACGCATGTGCTGCGTGGGGAAGAGTGGATTTCCTCGACGCCAAAACAGATTATTTTGTGCAAGATGTTAGGTTTTGAGATGCCGACGTATGCGCATGTGCCGTTGTTGTTGAATCCGGACAAGACCAAGTTGTCTAAGCGTAAAGGAGATGTGTCAGTGGAATCGTATTTGGAGAAAGGGTATTTGCCAGAGGCGTTGATTAACTTTTTGGCGTTATTAGGCTGGAATCCGACGGATGATCGCGAGGTATTCACGCGTGAAGAGTTGGTCAAGCTCTTCGACCTTTCGAAGGTGAACAGAGCGGGAGCGGTCTTAAATGTGGAAAAATTGAATTGGGTGAATGCGCATTATCTTAAGACGATGTCAGAAGCGGACTATTTGACGCTGATGCGGCCGTTTATTCAGGGGTTGAGTGAGGATTCGGCGTTTGTCGATCGTGCGTGTCTGCTCGTGCGTGAGCGTGTTCAGTTACCGAGCCAAATTGTTGAGATGACGTCCTTCTTGTTTCCGTTGCTACTCAATCATGACGCGAGTATTCTCGTGTGGAAGATGCAGACCAAAGAGGAGGCGCGTGAGCGGTTGGAAGCGGTCAAGGCGCTTTTGACGAAGAATCCTCAGGTATTTGCCTCCGTCTCTGACTTGGATGCGCTCGTGCGTGGAATGATTGTCGAGAAGGGGTGGGGGAATGGTGATACGCTCTGGCCCCTGCGCGTCGCCTTATCTGGGATGAAGCAATCACCAAGTCCGTTTGAGTTGCTTTGGGTGTATGGGAAAGATCGTGCCTTTGCTCGTATCGACGAAGCGCTAGCGAAATTGGTATAGTACTTACGAATTTAGCGAATAGCTTCGTTGGAGCCGGCGGTGCTCGTCGCCGTATGTTCAATACGGCTTGCTCCGCTCCTCGTCTCCGCCTCGCTCTTCATCCAAATTCGTAAGTACTCGTATAATGTATTTGATGTCTACCTTGTCCCTTCGTAAGAAATGGCTCACGTGTCTCGCGTTGAGTCTGCTTATCTGTTCTTCGTTTTATCCTGTCTTTGCTCAGGAAGCTCCTGCGGAGAGCGTGGCTGGGGAAGAAGATTTGGGGTTAAAGCAAGAGGTGGATACGCTCCAGGACCAAGTAAAACAAAAGCAGACGCGTATTAAAGAATTGGATGCGATGATTAAGGGGTATCGTGATAAGCAGGTTGAGCAGCAAAATGCGGCTCTTTCGTTGCAAAATCAATTAGCCTTATTGGAAAACGGGATCCAGGAAAAGCAATTGAGCGTCGAGCGTTCTCAGCGTGAGGCAGAAGCGACGACCTTGGAGATCCAAGCCTTGGCGACACAAATAACACTGCAGCAGAATGCCATTACCAAGCGTGAAGCGGCGCTAACCGACATTTTTGCGAAGTTGCAACAAGATAGCTCTGTTAGTGTCTTTGATGCGTTTCTTTCGCGCCCGTCGCTATCCGAGATGTTTGTGCGTTTGGATGAGCTAGCGCGTATAGAAGGGGATTTGGGAGAAGCGACGCGTGTCTTGAAGTCAGAAAAAATAGTTTTGGAAGGGAAGCGTAAACAGCAAGAAGATCGTCGTGCAGCTCTTGAAAAGCAAAAATTGGACGCACAGGTTGCTCAGACGGAGTTGGAGGAAGAGCGTTCAAGTAAACTCAGCCTCATTAATGCCACACAAGATAAGGAAGACGAATTTCGTAAGATTGTCTACGAGTTGCGTCAGCAACAGCAAAGCGAGGCGGGTGATATTCAATCTCTCCAAGACAGGTTGAAAGACCGGCTTGATTCGATTGATGCCGCCTTAGCACGTGGGGATGTGCTTTTAAATTGGCCAGTGCCCGTCCGGAAAGGAATTTCTGCGCATTTTCATGACCCCACCTATCCTTTTCGTAAACTCTTCGAGCATCCAGGGGTTGACCTTCCGGTTCCGGTTGGGACGCCAGTACGGGCTGCTGCTGGTGGCTATGTAGCATGGAACAGAACGGGAAAACAGTATGGGAATTATGTGATGGTGGTGCATGCGGGAGGCGTTGCGACGGTGTATGCTCACTTGTCGAAATTTGGAGCGAAACCGGATACGTATGTTGAGCGTGGCGATATTATTGGCTATTCAGGCGGTAAGCCGGGAGATGCGGGCGCAGGGCTTTCGACAGGGCCGCACTTACACTTCGAAGTACGCCAAAATGGGATCCCAGTAAATCCGGAGAATTTTTTGCCGGATTTGGATTAATGTTTATGAACGTTTATCTAAGAAACTATCTTCGAGGGTTGGCGTTGGGGACGGGGATGAGCCTTTTATTTGTTATTTATTCAAGCATTTTTCATCAACTTCTTCCTTTATGGATCGCGATTCCCTTTGCGATCCTTCCCTATATTCTTCTTCTTGTTCCTTCTTGTTACGCTTCGCTTATCACGCGGCCTACGACTAGACGCGGTTCTACGTATTTAGAAAATGTCCCTTCTCTTCAGAGATTATTGGTTACTGCCTTCGTAATCGGTCATTTTTCCGCTATTTGTGGCATGGCGTTTATTGCAACTCTTTTGAAGATTGCTCAATAAACATATGTTGCTTCCTAACTGGCTCTACCTTGCGGCGTATGTCGTAATTTTAGCCTTTGTTTTTGGGTACGTAATTTATCAGCGTTGTACATGGAAGATCGTGAAAGGGGTCATGGGAAGACGCCTCATAAAAGGGATTGCCCTTGCCTTGTCCAGGCGTAAACGGTTCATGTATGAGGTTTCGTTTGTGTTTAATGGTCAACCGGTCGTCGCGATTGTGGCACTTCTGACGGCATTTCATGGGTATTATTTTGGTTCGGCGGAGGGAAAGTCCGTTTTTTTGCTTGTTCACCCTAATGATCCGAAAAAAGTAAAAATCCTCTATGTAGGAGAGGATTTTTCTTGGGCTGCTGTTTGGGTGTTGCCGGCTACGGCATTTATTTTGACGCTTTTGGCCACCTATTTTCTTCTTTCGCTTTCGTGAGGGGCTTACTTTATTCCCGCAAGAATCGCATCAAGATCCTGTAAGGTATCAATTCTCACGAGGGCGGAACGAATTTCTTTCCAGCCGTTAAAGCCTTTGAAATACCAAGGCAGATGTTTGCGGAGTTTGACGAGGCCGCGTTCTCCATAGTGGAAGACCTGCATGCGCGCATGTTCTTTGATGGCGTTTATCCGATCCTCTATCGAAATCTCGATACTCGATACTTGATACTCGATACTTGTTTTTGTGAGATGTTCTTGGACTTGTTTTGCAAACCAAGGATTGCCAAGCATGCCACGGCCGATGAGCACGCCGTCCGCTCCGGAGCGTTTCATGGCTTCGGCGGCGAGTTCTGGGGTGGTGATATCTCCGTTTACCAGAACGGGCGTATTGGGGACTTGTGCACGGGCTTCGCCGATACGATCCCAGTTGGCGATGCCGCTATAGCCCTGTTCTTTGGTGCGTCCGTGCATTGAGATAAGGGCTGCGCCCGCGTCTTCGACAACTTTTACAAAATCGAGACAGTCCGTGTCGTGTTTCCAGCCTAGACGTGTTTTAACGCTAATAGGGACGCTCACGGCAGCTTTCATGGCGCGGATGATGGCCGCGGCGCGTTCTGGCTCTTTGATAAGGAAGGCACCGTTAAAATTAGACACGATGTTGTAGACGGGACATCCCATGTTGATGTCAATCGCATCTGGGTGGAAGCGTTCTTCGATGATGCGAGCGGCTTCCGCCATGGTAGCGGGATCGCTGCCGAAAATTTGTTGGACGAGGGGACGTTCACGTTCGTCGAACTCGGCCATCTTGAGTGTCTTGGGATTCAAGCGTACGATAGCCTCTGACGAAACCATCTCTCGGAACATCAGCGGTGTGCCATGTTGTTTGCATAACAAACAAAAGGGCAGATCGCTCATGTCTGCCATGGGAGCAAGGGCCACGATGGGCCGAGGCATGGTTTGCCAAAACATCGACCTATTCTATGCCAAATCATGAAGAAAAACAAGAAGGAGGACTAGGCGTCAGGCGTCAGGAGTTAGGCGTTAGGCAAGAAGGGAAAAGAGACTCAACTTGGGTAAGGTATTTTTTCGCGACTCGGAAGCGGACGTTTTTGGTGGGGATGGGGGCTGGGTTGGTGATCGCCTTGGTATTTTTAGCGTTGTCTCTTAAGGTGGCTGATCCTACGTTGCAGTACAATCCATATCGATGGATTTCAAAACCCCACGAATGGTTGATGCTCGTGGGGTTGTTGGTGGAGGCAAAGCTTTTACTCATGGCGACCAAGGTGCCTGCAACGTTGCCTCAATTGTTGGCGCTTGTATCGCTTGCGCATGTATTGGCCGCGATGATTGTCTACGGAGTGCTAGCCGTGCTTATCCGTGAGATTGCTGTGCGTGTGCGACGGTTTAGCGCCAAGCGCCGATAATCGCTCCCATGACGACGAGGGTGACGAGACTGCAGCCAGCATTGATCGCAAACCAGGTCCAGGATTTCTTTTCGAAAAATACGTGCGAAGCCGCTGAGGTTGCTTGGAATCCGAGCCAGGCCCAGAATCCTCCAACCATGCCGAGCCAGGCGTTTGTCACTCCGGCATAGCCAAGAAAGTGCGCGAGAACATAGGCGGTTACCAGGCTTGCGATAAGTTGACCGATCATGGCCTTGGGCATATCTTTCTTGCCTTTTTCCATCAAGCTTTTGTCGTCTGGGTTGACGCCAAGTTCTTTGAGCCAAATTCTCATGAAGAGCAGTGGAGAATACCAAGCCG
>CAZIQG010000072.1:0-5154 GCA_964541725.1 uncultured Gammaproteobacteria bacterium | reverse complement strand
TTTCTAGCAGGAAAATCTGCGTACTCCTTTTTATCAACCAGGCACATGGGCTCAACGCCTAAAAATCACAATCCAATCACCATCAATCCGATCGATCGAGGCTAGGCTCCCGCCTTCGCGGGAATGACAGAAAATACCCGTTTTAGCTGCGAGATCCCTCACTACGTCGAACTCCGCTCGGGATGACGTGGAAAAAAGAAGAGGAAACTCTAGCCTTGACATCCCCATGATAATGGCATAAGTTAGCCCATTCCTTGTCCATTCTCCCATGGCACTGAATCCCCTCCAACAAGCGGCCGAACGCATTCTCCGTGCCAAGCACATCCTCCTTACCACCAATGAACATGCCTCAGTGGATGCTTTAGGCTCTATTATCGCCATGGGACTTGTCTTACAGCGCTTAAATAAGCCCTTTGACGCGCTTGTCCCGAACTGGGATCCCAAGCACTACCCGGACATCTTCCCTAAAGGTGTTGAGATCCGTCCTCAAGTCGGCGCAACCCATAGCTTCCACCTGCGCGTAAACTTAGCCAAAACTCCCCTCGCAGAACTGATGTACGACATCCGCGATAATATTTTGGATATCACCCTTGTCCCGAAGCACGGGAGCTGGACTCTCCAAGACGTCGGTGCCGACCAAGGACAAGACCGCTACGACCTCGTCATTGCGATTGATGCACCCGATATGGCGTCTCTTGGAGCACTGGCACGCGAACAGGCAGATCTCCTGTATCGCACCGATATCATTAATATCGATTGTCATCCAAGTAACGAATATTGGGGGCAAATGAACATCATTGATTTAAATTCTGTTTCGACCACCGAAGTTCTCTATCACTGGCTCCACGAATGGCAACCCAGCCTCATGGATGAACGCCTCGCGACCACGCTCTTAGCCGGCATGATCGCCAAAACCAACAGCTTCCGTAGCAGCCACGTCACCCCACGTACCCTGGCCGCCTCTTCAGAGCTCGTGAGTCTCGGTGCCAACCGTGAAGGGATCGTTCATGGATTATGGCGTACCCGCTCTGTTGCCACCTTAAAATTATGGGGCCGAGCGCTGTCCAGACTCGAACAAGACCGTGAGCTTGGTCTCGTGTGGACCACGCTCAGTATCAGCGACGGTCTCGAAGCTGGTGCCCACCCCGACCAACTCGACGGCGTCGTAGACGAACTTCTTTCCTACGCCCCTGAAGCAAAAATCGTCGCCCTCCTTACCGAACAGAATGACGAGATCGTGGTCAGCCTCCATGCTGCCGCACCCTTATCTGCCAGCGAAATTGCGAGGCCCTTTAATGGCCATGGCACACGCGAACGCTCCATCTTCCGCGTCAAACAAGAAAATAATGTGATCGAAACCACCCAAACCATCATCGATCGTCTCAAAAAAACCTTACGAGCCACAAAAGGCGTATAGATTCTATACGCCTTTTGTTTAGACTAATCTTAATTGATAACAGCAACTTCCACGACTTGCTTCATGCGGGGAGCAATTAAACGATACTTTTGTAAGTAACCTAGCGTTTCTAGCTTGAGTCGGCTGCGATCTAACGCTTCCAATTCAGCAGTCACTTGCGCATGTTTTTTTTGAGTCGTTGCTAATTCTGCCTGCATGGTTTTTTTCTTGCTTGCTTGTTTTTCAGCGGTAATTTTTTTCTTCAAACGATTAATCGCAATAGCCAAATCTGTCTGCTTATTATCTAATGCTTCCCAGTCTGCGCGGTAATTACCGTCCCATGCTGCACCAAATTTTGTGATAGCCCTCCGAACGCGTATACCTCCCGTATTATAAGCAGCAATAAGATATGCGCGCATTGATTCTGGCGATGTCACGTACGGATCGCGTGCCTGGGAAGGTAAGTCAAACCACACGCCATCCAAATAGGCGATTTGCGCTTTAAGCGCGTTGGGAAGATTGCCCGTGCCTTCATGAAAGTCCTTAATCAGATTCAAACTCGGCCACTGCCGTACCACCGCGGCATAGGTACTTGGAATAAACTGCAACAATCCATTCGCTCCAGCCGAAGAAATCTCTTGATGAAAGGCATTCTGCTCATTTAAGCCCAGCTCTAAATAAAACAAATCTAAACGATCGTCCGCCCCTGAACGCACAGACCCATGATCCATATGCTCAATCGCCATAATGGATTTAAGTGCGACGGGATCCGCTACATCCGCTAATAATTTACCCGGAAACGCCTTGGACGGAATATTCTTAGCACGTATGTCTTGCAACGCGTCCTGCACAAGCCGATCCAAGACCACCTTCCCCCAATCAATCACTTCTTGCGTGTGAAGAGACTTACTATACGGCACATAGATCATCTGTCGCAGAGTATAGACCGTCACCTTCTTCTCAACGACCGTTTGCCAAAGTGGATACCGCACACCCACGACCACATTTTGCGCAGGCACAACCGCATAATCCGTATCATAGCCACTTCCTCCCCGCACTTGGATCTGAAGGTCGGAAGGAACATTCCGTAAAGAAGATCCATTTTTCTCAAGCGAAATAAGGCGGATCTGATCGGAATCATTGTCCCACAACGCCAAGGTGACCGTTCTCCAATCAGAAGGTTTTTGTTTCACGCTACGCACCGGTTCACGCCCCGCCTCCAAGAGCACGTGTGCACGACGTACCGCTGAGATCACCCGTGGAGCGGCAATTCCATTTAAAAAAGCGGGAACGGCAGGATCAACAGGGCTCGCAGGAGAAGGCGTGGGTATCGAAGGAGCCGGGACGGGCGTAGGTTCCGGAAGAGGCGCCCCTGCTAAACGAGCCAACAACTCGGCCTCCGTCGCAGCAGATAATCCTGAGCGAATATCGGTATAACTCCCGTTTGAAGTACGCAAAATAAGCGGAGGCAACACCGACTCAGACGATTGAGCCTGGGCCAACGGCACACACCCGCCAATCAAGATGCTAGCGCATAACAGGACAAAAAAAGAGCGGGAAAGAAATAACATACCTATATCACCATCATACCAACCGGGAAGAAAAAAGTAACAACTTGATCATCCCGCTATCCTCTCCCATTCGCGCGACGCTGCTCTTGGCTAATGATGCGCAAGGCTTTTACCAACAGCTTTGCCAAGTTCATATACCCGCAGGTTTCAAAAATCCGTTCCACGGGTACCCAGATCGCTTCCCAGATCGCTTCTTCCCCCGTCAAAATCTCTTTGGCATCCGGTGCAGCCTCGAAAAGAAAGAATTGAATATTTTTCTCAATCAATTGCCCTTCTTTGCGTAAGCGAAAGGAGGTTTTCCCAATCGGAGCCACGAAGCGCAGATTCACGAGTCCCACTTCTTCCTTAATTTCACGTATCGCCGTTTCGACCAAGCTCTCCCCTAAATCACGATGGCCCTTGGGGAACGTCCAACGCCCTTTCCCATGCCGCAAAAAGAAAAACTCGAGCCGACCTTCACGGCGACGGTAAATAATTCCTCCAGCGCCAATCTCAACGCGTAGGCGTTGGGAATAGTTATGGAGTGGTTGAGGTTGTGACCGTACCACGCGTGGATGTCGCGGTTCCTGTGAGGATACCAACGGCACGGTCGAGGACAGGATCTCGTTTGGCTTCATAATCTTCAAGAGTTTGTTCTACCACGACATCAGGCTCAAGACCCGTTTTGTGGATAGTCCGTTCCTTTGGCGTAAGCCATTCATAAATCGTAATTTTGAGGGCAGAACCATCCTCAAAATCGCGCACTTCTTGCACCGACCCTTTTCCAAAGGTCTTGGTCCCGACTAACGTCGCGAGTCCATAGTCCTGCAAGGCTCCGGCCACAATTTCCGAGGCGCTCGCAGACCCTTCATTCACAAGCACGATCGTAGGGAGATTCGCTAAGCGCGCAGAACCAATCCCACGCAGTTCTTCGTCAATCTTCCCTTGACGACGCTCTTTCACCACAATCTTATCCCCCGTCCAGGCCGCCGCAATACGCTGAGCCTGATCCAACAACCCACCCGGATCATTACGTAAATCAAGGACAAGCCCCTTTGGACGCTGTGCCAACAAGGTAGAGACAGCCTTGTCAAACATCGCCGCAGAATCAGCGGTAAAGCTACTCACGCTGATATAGGCAATTCCCCCTGGCAACATCTTTGACTTAACGCTCGAAATACGGATTACATCACGCGTAATCGTGACATCAAAGAGAGGTTTGGGAGCTTTTTCGCGGTAAAGGGTCAGGGTCACCCGCGTCCCCTTTTCGCCACGAATCTTTTGTACCGCTTGATCGACCGTTAAGCCGGTCGTTTCTTCGCCGTTAATCTTAGCAATTAAATCGCCCGCCAACAACCCCGCCTTGGCCGCAGGCGTATCCGGCAAGGGGGCAATAATCTGAAGGACATCTTTTTTTAAGCCAATTTCAGCCCCAATTCCCCCAAACGAGCCCTTGATACTGGAAGTAAAATCTTCCGCCGCTTGAGGTTCAAAAAACGTGGTGTATGGATCGCCCGTTCCCATCGCCAACCCATTTAACGCTCCGTACAATAAATCCTGATCCTTAATGGGCTGCTCATAATACCGGTCTTTAATATCTTTCCACACCTCCCAAAAAATCCTGAAATCGACATCGCTAGAGACTAATCCCGCTGGAGGCAACTGTCCCTGACCCAAGACACGTCCATCATGATTGTAGGTGGACGAGGCGGAAGAAAAGGCGGACGAACCCGAAGCGGCTCGTAAGCGCTCAAACGAGACACCCACGAGAATCCCAAGACACACACACGCCGCCAGCGACAAAACTCGCACCGTCCAAGAGATACGGGAGGAATCAGGTTGCATACTTATTCATGTAGACAAGTAATATCAGCTCCTAAAGACATCAGACGCTCATCCAGCCGTTCATACCCTCGGTAAACCATTTCCGCATCGTGAATCAAGGTTTCGCCGTCTGCGATCAACCCAGCAATAACCACCGTTGCACCAGCACGTATATCTAGACTGCGAATTTCCGTGCCGCGAAGAGGGGTGGGGCCGGTAATAAATACCCGATGAGGATCTGCAATAACAGCATTTGCACCCATTTTTACAAGCTCATGCACGTAACCCATGCGAGCTTCAAATAATGGATCATGAATAAAGGAGGTTCCATGGGCTTGCGTTGCCAAGAGGCCGAACAAGGCTTGGAGATCCGTCGGAAAACCT
>CAZIQG010000071.1:0-5189 GCA_964541725.1 uncultured Gammaproteobacteria bacterium | reverse complement strand
CCCCTATTTGCAAACGCAAGACTCGTCCGATTTGGTGGACGAGTGAGGGGTCGGTGAGGGAGACCGAGTCTTTATGTAAGGAAAAATTGCCGATGAAACGGTGGGTTTTCATAAAAAAAGGGGGGGGGCGCTGCGCGCGGCAGAGGGATATAGGCGATGGGCTCACATACTTACAACTTTTTTATCCTGACAGAAATCGCATTCCGCTAAAGCTATTTGTAGCGGACCGGAGCCGATGCCTGCAGCCTCAAATCGAGAGCAACGGCATCGTCTCCTTGCTCAGACAGCTGTCAGGATAAAAAAGTTGTAAGTATGTGAGCCCTAGATGAGGGAGGGAGAAACGGGAAATTTCTTACCTACTTCTCTACCAAGCGGAACACCTACTCCCCTACTTCGCTTATTCCAATTCTTTCAATTTGCTCTCAATGGTTTTCCATTTTTTGAGGAGCATGGATCGGACTTCTGGGACTTCTTTTTTCGCGATTTCTTGGGTCTTTTCGTAGTAGGCTAAGACATCGTTGACGACTTCTGTGTACTTTTCTTTGGATAATGCTTCGACGTCTTGCACCTTCTTCATGATCTTTGCTTGTAACTGCAAAGCCTTCTTTTCTGCGTCCTTGGTGAGTTCTTTGCCTTTGCGTGAGTTCAGGAAAAATCCCGCGGCCAAGCCCATGACAGACCCGACCATCATGCCAACACCTAAGTGAGAGGATTTCTTTTGTGGTTTTGCCATATTAAGTAGGAGATAAGAATCGTTCTTAGATCATAGAGACTCCGCGTGAAAACGACAAGAAAACGCGAGGATGATATGATACGCTCGTACCCTATGAAACGTTCCTTTTTTGATGTGATTGCGATTGGCGACTGCATGCTGGATGTGTTTGTGACGATCCATGAGGCCAGTGTATCTTGCGTCTTGAAAAAAGAGGCGTGCCAATTATGCCTTCCTTACGGGGAAAAAGTCCCGGCGGAGAAGATTACCAAGATTCCGGGAGCAGGAAATTCTTCTAATGCGGCGGTCGGGTTTTCGCGCTTAGGGCTATCTGCTGCCATGGTCAGTACGGTAGGAAATGATGAAACGGGGCAGATGATTTTGAACCATTGGCGGCAAGAAGGGATCGCTACGCACTTGGTGGTGCGTGACAAAAAATTGGAAACGAATTATTCGACGATTCTCTCTTTTCAAGGTGAGCGTACCATTCTCGTCTATCACCAACCCTATAAATTCCATCTTCCTGAACTTCCAAAGGCTGGCTGGATTTACTATAGCTCCCTTGGCAAAGGCCATGAAGGGCTTGAGAAACAACTCCTTGCTTATCTTAAAGAGCATCCTGACACGAAGCTTACGTTCAATCCCGGCACGCACCAGTTACGACGCGGCTTGAAGGCACTCAAACCCGTGATTGCTCGTTCAGAGGTCTTCATTGTTAATAAAGAAGAGGCGGAATTACTCCTCGATTGTGAACCAAGCCCTGTCCCAGAGCTCCTCGAACAGCTTCATCTCTATAAAGCAGCTATTACGGTGATTACGGACGGCGTAAAAGGCTCCTACGCAACGGATGGAGATGAACAATGGCATTGCCCCATGTTTCCCGGAAAGGAAGTGGAGCGAACAGGGGCGGGAGATAGTTTTGCGACGGCATTTTCCTACGCACGTTTCCAAGGAAAAACCTTGCCGGAGGCGTTACGTTACGGAAGCGCCCAAGCTTGGAGCGTCGTGCAGTACATTGGACCGCAGGCGGGACTTTTATCAGAAGGGAAAATACATAAGGTGCTTAAACAATTTATAAAAATACAAGCTAAACGGATTTAACCGAGCTGAGCTCGGCCTAATCCCTGATACCTGATACCCCTTTCTATGCTCACTTCCTCTGCCTCTCTGCTTAAAAAAGCGCGTGCGGGTAAATACGCCATTCCAGCGTTAAATATCAATGATCTAGAGATGCTCAAATCGGTCATTCAAGCTGCCGTTTTAGAGCGTTCGCCGATTATCGTGCAGACAAGTGAAGGCGCGATTGAGTATGCGGGCATGGATTATTTACTCGCGATGGTGTCTGTGGCGGCAAAGAGCAAGATTCCTGTTGTGATGCATTTAGATCATGGGAAGAACCTAAAAACGATTAAACAAGCGATCGACTCTGGTTATACGAGTGTCATGTTTGATGGATCGGCTCTCCCCTATCTTGAGAATGTCCGTAACACAAAACAGGTCGTGAAATGGGCCAAGGCGAAACGCGTGTCAGTGGAGGCGGAGCTCGGATCAATTAAAGGGATTGAGGATCTCGTAAACGTACACGAACGGGATGCTGTTTTGACGAATCCTGAACAGGCGGTTCAATTCGTGAAAGAAACGGGGTGTGATGCACTCGCCGTCGCGATTGGAACGGCGCATGGGGCGTATAAATTTAAAGGCATCACACACCTAGACTTGGAGCGTCTGAAGGAGATTTCAAAACGTATAAAACTACCACTGGTCCTGCACGGTGCATCAGGAGTGATGGAGAATGTGGTTGAGTTAGCCGAGAAATATGGTGCAAAATTAGGAGAAGCGCGCGGCGTGTTGGATGAAGATATAAAAAAAGCGATTCCGCTTGGAATCGCCAAAATTAATATTGATACGGATTTACGCTTGGCATTTACGGCGGGAGTGCGTGAAGCCCTCCACGACCTGCCGACCGTTATTGATCCTCGGAAGCTATTGGAACCAGCCAGCTTACTCATGACGGAAGTCGCGAGGTATAAGATTCGGTTGTTTGGCAGCCACGGAAAGGCGTAAAATCCCTCTTATTCAATCATTGTTCCTAGGAAGGATTTGCCTTCTAGGATTTTTTTCAGATTCATCAGATCCGTACCTTTAGCGATGATGACTTTTAGCTCATGTTTTGCGGCAAAGGTTGAAGCAATCGGATCAAAGGGAGCATTTAACCCGGGTGACCATTTCGTCCCTACAATTTTTCTAAATTCTTTCCACTCAATGCGATCAAAAGGGACGGCATCAACGTGTTTGCCAGGATCTTTGTCGTAGACACGTTCGATATTTGTAAGATTGATAATCTGTTCGGCATTGTAAAGACATGCCAACCGAGCGGCAATATAATCCGTTGACCAACCCGGACGCCAACCAGCTCCGATCAGAATTTGACTAGTCCAGCGCATCTTGCGACGCGGATCTTTACAAACTACTGGATGAGCGTGGTCACGGAAGACGGTGCGCAACAAATGAGCATTAATGCGCGTGGCATGAATCCCCAACCAGTCCATATCTTCTTCCTCCAAAGGCACGACTTCTTTGGCGGCATGCATATAGACGCGCGCCGTCGATCCTCCGCCGATAACAAGAATAAAGCGCTTGCCCTTGTGTACCTCCTCGGTAATCAGAGAGCGAAACGCTTTAAGAAAGTCTGTATTTATCCCCGTTGGAGGAGCCACGAGGGATCCGCCAAGGGAAATGACAATGGGGGCGCTAGGCTGCATAGATGCTCGCAGAGTACTGAAAAAGCCCCGGGAGAGCAACCTCGCTCAAAATAGCTCGTTATTCTCAGACGACTACGGCGAGATACATCTCTCCTCGTCCTCCATAGCCGGTGTCATCCCGCAGGAAATCGAGAGAGCGTACGTGCCCCTGAAAGATCATGCGTGGATATTGCGTAATGTGTGACCGCTTCACCGAATCCCAGTTTTGAACAGAAGTTCCGAGAGCCATAACGGAAGCGAACTGGTCTACGTCATACCTCTTCGAAAAAGCGAGGACTTCTCGAACGGTCGCCTGGCGCTTAATCCCGGTACGTTTATGCGCGGCATACTCGATGGACTTGTCATACGCAAAGCGTGCGTATCCATCCTGCTCCAGGTAGTCATGCGCGAGATGCACGAAGGCGAGCTTTACCGGCCCGCACTCGCCTCTGTCCACATCGACGAACCGACTCAGGTAATAGGCCAGATGCTCTTCAGACCAGTACTCACTCTTATCTCTGAATCGGTGTATCCCATCTCTGAATTCGCTTGGCGTCAGAGGGGCGTCCGATACCTCGATGTCGACGACCAGATCCGCTGACAGCTGTACGCTCGGTTTTTGATAGAGGTCCGACAGGTGCGGAAACAGCTGACTGTATCCTGCTTCCAGCCCACGCCGGGCGAGGAAAGCATACGGAAACTTGGCGCGGTATTCTCGATGCCACAGAATCCAGTGCCCGTCACCGAATTCCTCGTAAATCTGCCGTCCTTCACGGACGGTCACCTCGACCATCCCCCCAGAATCCACCTGGGCGGAGACGAGAGATTCTCGCGTTACGTAAACGATGAACTCGTGTCGCGACCTCTTACCGGGCTCAGTGGGCGGGCGGATGTCTCCATCTGAATAGAGAATGAACTGTGCGTCTCCATTGTCGTAACGGTCGACCTGCATTCCCATGGTGATCTCTCCTCGAAAAAATATATCACTGTTTTTTAAGATCGGGTGAACGTCACTATTTATGTAAAAATATTTTTACACTCTATTCTGGGAGTTGTCGGTACAAAAATTGGAAAAGCTTGCGGTGATACTCTGCTAACGCCTTATTTTCAATCATAAATGCGACCTGCTTCGTCAGATCAACGAGGGCGATTGTGTCTCCAAAGATAAACTGTGTGATCCCCTGTTCAAAGCGGTCGAATGATGCCGGTAATTTGCGAGAAGCGCATTCGACGCGTTTTTTATAGACTCCACGGCGTAAGGCGTCGTTCGTGATAACAAACCTCTCGAGTTTTTTGTCCTCGATGATTTGGTAGTTGTTGGTGGGCATGATGCCGACCAACGACTGACTGGAGCCATAGCCATCATAGCGATAGAAGATGGCCTTTTTAGGTAATTCCTCTAAAAGGCGCTCCCATACCTTCCGGATATCTTTTCCGCGATAGACCTGTACGTCTGGATCCGCCTTGGGATGACGTTCCCCTTTTCGTGGACGATCGAGCGGGTGCTTATTCTTGTTAAGAGCGTACACAATTCTTTTTCCTTTCTTTACCGCGAGAACAAACCCCTCTTTCTGCAAACGAGCAAGATATTTGTAGACGGTGGGGCGTGTTTTCCCTGTTAGGTCTGCTAGCTCGACGATCGATAAAGGACTCTTGCGTGCCAAGGCATTCCAGATTTTTGTTTCTGTTTCATTAAGACCGAGACGGGGCACAGAGGGCATACGAAGAAAGAGACG
>CAZIQG010000070.1:0-5191 GCA_964541725.1 uncultured Gammaproteobacteria bacterium | reverse complement strand
CATCTTTTCTCTATTTCTCACATCCCCGGGCATTTCTGGCCGGTTCCGCAGGAACCTTTATTCGTACGTGACGGCCGAAGCAGGTCAAATACGGAGGTGTGTTACGGTGATGTGTTGAGGCAAAAACGCTTATCTTACAGCAGATAGACGCGTGTGAGACACAGATCAAACAAACAATACTAATCAATCCAACGTATTTTTAAGGAGCAATAGTATCAGAAATAACGGATGAATCCGGGCGATAACCCAGATCGCATACGAGGGAAGACTTCAATCTCCCTGAAAAACACGCTAAAATAACGCACTTTTCAGGAATATAGAATCATCTTGCTTTTAATGTAGTGTAAAAAGACCAATGACGAACAACAGAAGGTAGCAAAAACTAGCAAAAATGTCAAACGTTTGCTAGGCTAAACGCAATTCCATGTCCCTTCGCCCTTATCTCACGGGCTTCCGCCTCGCCCTTTCCCAAGAGCTCATCCACCGAACCAATTTTTTCATTGGCAGAATCCGCGACCTCATTTTTTACGCTGCCTTGATTTTTGTGTTTCAAAACATGCCCCAAGGCGTCGGTCCTTGGTCACAACACACACTATTAACCTATACCCTCGTCTCCGCGTTTATCTCGGCCCAGCTCACCGCACAAACCATGCACACCATCTCCAGCGAGATCAGCGAAGGAGATCTGACGAACTTCTTACTCCGTCCTATAAACTATCTCGGCTATTGTTGGGCACGCGTAAGCGCCAGCCGAGTCCTTTCTGCCCTGGGCGGCCTTGGAGCCGTTGGCATCCTCCTACTCGCTTTTCCAAATATCCAACCCTCGCTCCCTCACATTCCCCTTACCTGGCTCGTAACCGGACTCCTCTTTCTTGGAAGCCTGACCATCATGCAGCTGATCGATTTCATTGCCGGCCTCCTCTCCTTTTGGACAGACCGCGCCTACGGCCCCCGTTTTCTCACCATCATCCTCTTACAATTCTGCTCTGGCGCCTTCATCCCTCTCAACACTCTGCCCTCCAGTATTCAGCACGTCTTGCAACTAACCCCTTTCCCCTCTCTCGTGTTCGCCCCTGCTCGTACATGGATAGAAGGGGTGACTCCATCCACCGTCCTCGCCCTCCAAACACAACTCCTTTGGATCCTCATTCTAAGCGGGATCGTCTTTATGATGTGGCGACGTGGCTTAAAATCCTACGCCGCCTACGGCAGATAGAAGTATGCCCCGTCCTCTTCCCCATACCCGATACTCGATACCCGATACTCAATACGTTTTGTTACGCTACCTACGCATCTGGCGTAAAGCCGCTGTCTTAAATTTCACCATTCTCGTCTCCTCACGCATCGATTTTTGGACCTTCATCCCTTCAAAATTAATCCGCATGGGATTATTTTTCGTCTTTGCTCTCTCCCTCTTTCGTCCAGACACTACTATCGTCGGCTACTCTTCCGGAGAAGCTCTCCTCTTTTTCGCCGTCATGAACATTATCGATGTCATGTTGCAAATTTTTTATCGAGGCCTTACCGATCACCCTCGTATTGTAAAAAATGGCGACTTTGATTTTATTTTAACAAAACCCGTAAACCCTCTCCTCTGGTCAACATTTCGCATCGTAGATCTGCTCGACATCATCACTGCTCCAGCTGCCTTCACACTCTTCTTCTACGCCCTCAAACAAGCCAATGTCATTGTTACCCTTCAAACCGGCATCCTCACCCTCTTCCTATTTATTCTAAGTTTTATCTTGAGTATTTGCTCAAACATCATAATCGCAAGCTTAGCCTTTTGGACCACGGAAACAGAACATGTTTGGAGAACCTATCGCGAAGTAACATATGCCGCACGTTTTCCTACCGAAGTATTTCCGAGTCTTGCACGCACCATCTTCACCTACCTCATCCCCATCTTCGTGATCGTCTCATTCCCAACTAAAGCCCTCCTCCATCGCCTCTCTCTATTTGAGATCATCTGGGCTTTTCTCATCACCATCATCACGGTAATCTGCGCTCTCGTGATCTGGAAGAAGGGAATAAAACATTACACCTCGGCTTCATCATAAGCTATGTCTATCATCTCCGTCTCTCATCTTTCCAAAACCTACACTTCCTGGAAAAAACAACCAGGATTTTTGGGTACGCTTAAAAGCATCGTAAAACGCGAAACCATCCAAGCCACCGCCGTCCAAGATCTCTCATTCTCGATCGAGGAAGGCGAATGCGTCGGCTTCCTTGGACCTAATGGAGCTGGTAAAACCACGACGCTCAAAATGCTATCCGGCATTCTATGGCCGACGAGTGGTGAAGCACACGTTCTCGGGCATATCCCCTGGAAACGAGAGCCTAATTTCCAACAACAATTCGCAATTGTGCTCGGACAAAAAAACCAACTCTGGTGGGATCTCCCCGCTCGCGATACGTTTGAGCTCAACAAAGAAATTTACGACATTCCAGATAAAGACTTCAAAGCTCGCCTCACAGAATTAAGCGAGCGCCTGAACGTCTCCCACGCCTTACATACTCCCGTTCGCCAACTCTCCCTCGGCGAACGCATGAAATGCGAATTGATCAACGCTCTTTTGCATAAACCCCGTGTTCTTTTACTCGATGAACCGACGATTGGCCTCGACGTCGTTTCTCAACGTGCGGTTCGTGCGTTTTTAAAAGACTGGAATCGCAAAGAAAAAACCACAATTCTCTTAACCTCTCACACGATGGCCGATGTTGAAGCTCTCTGCGAACGCGTCATTTTAATTGACAAAGGACATCTTCATTACGATGGCAGCCTCACAGAACTAACAAAAACGACGAGCGCACGCAAAACCGTCACCATCACTCTTGAAACACCAATCACCAAAAAACAGGCTCAAACGTTCGGCAAAGTAAAATCCTTCGACCTGCTACAAATCAGTTATACCACCGAGAGAGAAGGGGTCAGTGACCTCACTAAAACACTCCTGGACAATCTCCCCATCGTAGACATCTCTATCGACTCCCCAACCCTTGAAGACACGATTCATCAAATGTTTTCGTAAAACACGCAACATCAAATCACCTTCCACTCCCCACCCACCTCCACCCATCTAGGGCTCTGATTGAATTGATATCTAAGAAATTCGCACGGGTGACACGTAGGCGGATCCCTTAGCGCACGCAGACGGGATGCGGTCGTTTATGAGAGTCGAGTACGGTAAGGTGCCGCAGTGGCGGGACCCGTGTGAAGACGTAATAAACATCAATTCAATCGGAGCCCATCGCCTATATTCCTCCTTCTGCCTGAAAGGCACCCTAATCCACAAGGGATTCTTCGGCTCCAGCCTATATCTTTACGACAGCTGATTTCACCTCAGAATGACAAGGAGGGGGGAAGCGTATGCTTATTTTTTATGTATATCTAGTTTCTCCCTCCACTCCCTCAACACCTCAATCTCCTCCTCCCGCGAACGCGCCGCCGCTTTTAACGGACCAAACTCTCTCCAAGAAAATAATAAAATCCCTAAATGACGGGCAAATAACCCCACCACCATCACGGTAGCGACGACCGCCAATAACTGCCATGGCCAAGAAGCTAAGGGGGAATGCACAAACAAGGACCGCCATTGATCAAATACCGCTTCACCGCCTGGCAACACCCGCGGATCGATCTCATCCATCCATTCACGCACGCGGGTAAGCCCACGAAACGTCCATAAGGCCGACACGATCAAAATACTCGTCACCACAAATCCTTGCAGCGCATCCGTAAACCGCCACCACACAAATGTCCGCGCCTGCTCCGCCAAGCGGATAAACTCAGCTCGATGCTGAATCTCTCGCTCCAAAATGAAAACAGCCTTCGCAGGATTCGTCACAAGTACCTCAACCACCCCAAGCAACGATGGCGGAGCCTGTTTTGTTACGCGTAAAACACCCCTCCTAGGAGATAAAGAACGACGATCCGACATACAAAATCAACCTCATCATATCACACTCCCCACCTCCTCATCCATCTATAACCACCATCCAACCCCTACTCCCGCTGTTTATCATGGAATGCGGTGAACACATCTTTCAATTGTCGGTTCGTGACATGCGTATAGATTTGCGTTGTTGTAATCGAAGAATGGCCGAGCAGTGTTTGCACACTGCGTAAATCCGCTCCATTAATCAATAGATCCGTCGCAAACGAATGACGGAGCGTATGCGGTGTGACCGTCTTCGGAATTCCTGCGGCGATCGCGTAATGCTGCACTAAACGCTCAATCGAACGTGGGGTAAGCGCTCCGATTTCACGCGCGCCTCCCTTGGCACGGTCGTGACGCACAAACACATACGGGACTTCATCTGTGTCGCGCATATCTAAATAAGCCTTGAGCGCTACCCGCGCCTTTGGCGACATAAATACGACACGAAGCTTGTCTCCCTTACCTCGCACCGATAATTCTTCACGCGTCCCATTCACCTGCTCTCGTCTAAGCGAAGCAAGTTCAGACACGCGCAACCCCGTCGAAAAAAAGATTTCCAAAATCGCTTTATCACGCGCCTGAACAATTGGAGAGGCATCCGTAGCTTCAGGCGCGGCCAACAATCGCTCCAAATCTTCTTGTTCCAAAAACGCCACTTCGCGCGTCCCCTGCTTCGCGAGCTCAATTTTTTCCGGGGTAAGCGTCTTCACATCGCGCTTCATCAAAAACTTCAAAAAAGAACGCAAGGCGATCAAATGATAATTCTGCGTATTCTTTTTAAGCGTATGATCCCCTTCACCGCTCGCCAACCGGTTCAAAAACAAACGATAATTATGGATCATGTCGAGCGTCACATCCTCAGCATTCGGATCCTTAGCCCATTCAATAAACCGCTCCAAATAAAAACTATAATTACGCACGGTTAGATGGGAACGCCCTTTCTCCACCTCCACATGCTCCAAAAACGGACGCAAATGTGCTGACAGCTTAGACATACTCTTCATCTTGCCACGAAAACAGATGCGTCGCAAAAAGATAGGCGTCAGGCATCAGGGATGAGGCATCAGTTCCCATCCCCCCTCATCTAGGGATCGTATGCCTGCGACTTTTTTATTCCTACAGCTGTCCGAGCAAGGAGACGATGCCGTTGCTCTCGATTTGCGGTTGCAGGCATCGGCTCCGGCCCGCCACAAATAGCTATGGCGGAATGCGAGTTCTGTAGGAACAAAAAAGTCGCAGGCATACGATCC
>CAZIQG010000069.1:0-5277 GCA_964541725.1 uncultured Gammaproteobacteria bacterium | reverse complement strand
AATCAATCTTCCATAAAACGTGTTCCCCTGAATCAATCCTCTCGTCGAAGTAGCATTTAAACTCATGAAATTTATATTGGTATTATTCACGATCTCAAAATCTTGAGCACCATAAATCAGCTCAATAGTACCCGTTGCACTCGAAGAAAAGGTGTTACCAATAATACGAATACCCGGTGGCGGATCAGTTGATGCAGACGTCTTAAAGGAAATATTCCCAAGATTACAGCCGGAAACCGTAGAACTTGTAGACAAAAAAACCAAATTATTGCCCGTAGCCGTGGTCTGACCAATTGTCGCACCCCCAGAGCACGTGAGTGTTGTACTTGCGCTCGCAAATGTAATTGGCCACGTTTCTGAAGCGGGAGTATATGGACTCCCACCCGCTCCCTGCACTTCAACCACATCATTCCCAGAAACAGCAGCCGTCAAAGCTGCATTTACACTTGTATAATCACAGCCGGAAGCACAGACAGTATAATTTGCCGCATTCACCGATTGAGAAACAAGACCAAACAAAAAAACAACAACCGCCAAAAGGCAATATTTACGAAGAATATACTTCAACAACATAACTACAACAGATCATACCATGATCTCAAGATAAAACCGAGCTACATACTCGGTTTTATCCCCATATACGTAAGACAAATTACCGAATTTGGTACGTCACCTGGACATGCGACACAACATCCAATGATCCAGCCTGAATATCGGGTGCCGGAGCAGCAACCGCCATGGCGTTCATCGCTTCTGCACGATACATCGGCATAGGATTTTGAGGCGTTACCCCATTTTCCGCGAAGGTAACGACGCGCACTAACTCAACTCCTAAGGCATCCGCCAACTCCTGCGCCTTTGTACGAGCGTCTTCTAGGGCTTTACGCCGTGCTTCTTGGGTCAAACTCGTTGGATCATCAATCGTAAAGGTCACGCCATTCACCTGATTTGCGCCTAGTTGAGCCATGCGCGCAAGAACAGCCCCTACTTTAGACAAATCACGAACTTTGACCTCCAAATTCTGGTTAACCGTATACGCAATCACGCGCTGCATCCCATCCTTATACTCATATTTAGGCGCAATCGAGTAATTACTGGTCTGCAAATCCGCCTCCGCAATCGCCATATCCTTTAATCCAGCAATCATGGCATCGACTTTACGCGTGTTATCCACCTGTACCGCTGGGACATCCGCCCCTTCCGAATACAACCCGATACTCACACGTGCCAACGTTGGCTTAGAAGTAACCTTCCCCTCCCCATCAATCGTAATCGTATCACGTTGGTTAGGAATTTGGCCGATATAGCCTCGCTGCAAACGCACATTCCTTGTATGCGCCAACATAAGAAGCGTCGCAGACACCAAAAATACACTCACAAGCACCGTCATGAGAGGCTGCTCTTTCCAAGTAGGGAAATTCATATATCCCTATTTTAGCAGAGGAACAAGCCCAGGCAAACACCCCTTTAACACAATAAATTCTAGCATGGCACCCCCACCCGTAGAAACAAAATCAAACCAATCCTGCGTCTTGGTCTGCATAATAACGGGAATCGTATCCCCTCCCCCCGCGACCCCAAATGCCGCACCACGCGATCGAGCACCGATCACCCGCGCCAAAAAACGCGATCCTGCTCCCATGCTTTTAATTTCCGTAACACCAATTGGACCATTCCACAACACGGTTTTCGCTCCCTGAATCTTTTTCGCCCACGCCTTAAGCGTCGCAGGACCCGCATCTACCATCAACATCTTCTTTCCAATAGAGGAAACGGCCGATCGCACTAATTCCGCCTCCTTAGATAAATTTTTCGCCAGCATCACATCCGTGGGTAAAAAAAGATTAGGCGCCTGCAATAGCTTCTTCGCCTCAGCAATCCCCTCTTTTTCTACATATGAACCCCCAATGGATATCCCCTGAGCAGAAAAGCACGCATGCGACATTGCCCCACCAACCATCACCGCATCACACATTTTTAACAATGCTTTGATCACGGGTAATTTTGTCGTCAATTTCTTCCCTCCAATCACCGCCACAAATGGACGTTGTGGCTTTTTCAAGAAGACGCTCAACATCTTCACCTCTTCCTGCAAAGAACTCCCCGCAAAAGACGGTAATTGCTTAGCGATCCCGACAACCGATACATGAGAACGATGACAAGAAGCGAAGGCATCATTCACAAACAAATCCCCTAACGCTGCATACGCTTTAGATAAAGCCACGCTATTTTTTTCTTCCCCCTCTTCAAAACGTACATTCTCCAAAAGATGCACCGACCCTGCCTGCGCATCCGAGAACGCCTTCAAAAGTCGACCCCGTTCCACTTTATCACTCACCACCTCCTTATGAAACGTCAATTCCAGACCATAGAGCCGTTTGACGATAGGAACCAACTGCTTTGTGGATAGACCCATGTCCCGTTTCTTTGGACGTCCTAAATGCGTCAATAAAATAACGATCGCTCCACGCTTAGCCAGATCATGAATCGTCACCAGAGAACGTTCAATTTTAAGCAATGCCTCCGGTTCCATCTCGCTTTCTAAAGGAATATTCCAATCAACCCGCACCAATATACGCTGTCCTTTCAATTTTTTCGTCTTTGGCAAGGTGCGAAGATTCATACTTATCCAACATTTTTCCCCACTTCGAGTGCCAATTCTGCTAATCGATTCGAATATCCCCACTCATTATCATACCAAGCCACCACTTTAACGAGATCGCCATCCACCACACGCGTCAATCCCAAATCCACAATCGCCGAGGCAGCGTTGCCGATAAAGTCGGAGGAAACCAACGGTTCATCTGTCACTTCCAAGATCCCATGCCAAATCGGATTCTTGGCGGCATCACGAAACACCTGATTAATCTCTTCAACCGTCACTCGCTTCTTCAACAACAACGTAAAATCAGATAACGAGACAACTGGCGTCGGCACACGTACAGACAACCCATCAAAAATCCCCTTCAAACTTGGAACAACAAGACCTGTGGCAATCGCCGCTCCTGTCGTGGTCGGCACAATATTCTCCGCTGCCGCGCGTGCCTCACGTAAATCTTTCGATGGAGCGTCCTGAAGCACCTGTGAAGCCGTATATGAATGCACCGTCGTCATCATCGCCTTTTGGACTCCAAAGGCGACCTCTAAGACAGCAGCAACGGGCGCAATACAATTCGTCGTGCAACTTGCATTACTGAGAATCTCCCCCTTTTTTCCCGCCCCTACCCCATTTACGCCCATCACATGCGTCGCAATCCCCTCCCCTTTTCCCGGCGCAGAGATAATGACCCGCTTTGCCCCTGCCTTTATGTGAGCATTCGCCGCTTCCGCCGTCGTAAATCGACCCGTGCATTCCAGCACGATATCTACTTCCAGTTTTCCCCAAGGTAACGCCGTCGGATCTTTCTCAGCAAACACCGGAATCTTTTTCCCGGACACGATCAAATTCTTTTCATCCGATTCAACCTTCTTTTCAAACGGTCCGTAGACCGTGTCATGACGCAACAAATGCGCCAATGTTTTCGTATCGGTTAAATCATTAATCGCCACCACCTTAAACCCCGGCATATTCCAACCCGCCTTGAGCACATTACGCCCAATTCTCCCAAACCCGTTAATCGCAATATTTGGCATATACAAAGAGTATACAGTATCGCGTATCTAGTATCGAGTATCAAACACAAAACAAACAAAAACATCTCATACATATGAGATGTTTTTGTTACCTACAAAGGCTACTCACTACTTTCCTTAAGCGGCCGAAGGCGCTGCCATCTGCATGCGCATAAAGCGTGTTGGCTGGATCTTTTCGCCAATCGTAGCAACCTTCTCATTGATCAATTGCTCAACCGTTTTGGTATCATCTTTGATCAACGTCTGTTTAGTCAAGCACACATCTGAGTACCACTTATTGAGCTTGCCTTCAACAATCTTCTGCTTGATCTCTTCTGGCTTCTTATCCTCCGCCAGTTCTGCGAGGAATTCCGCCTGTTTCTTAGCAACTTCTTCGGCAGGAACCGCTTCTGGACTCACATACATTGGATCCATCGCCGCAACCTGAAGCGCAATTTCATCGGCTAAGGCTTTAAAGTCTGCCGTACGTGCTACAAAATCCGTTTCACACGCAAGTTCAACCATAGCCGCTAACTTCCCGTTGTGATGGACGTAGGTAACAATCAAGCCTTCAGACGCCGTGCGTTCCGACTGCTTCTTAGCAGCTTTGATCGCCCCCTTCTTTTTTAGGACCTCAATCGCTTTTTCAATGTCCCCCTGCGCTTCATCAAGCGCGACCTTACAATCTACCATACCAGCCCCCGTGCGATTACGGAGCTCAGCAACCGTCTTTGCATCAATAGCCATACAATCGTGAAATAAACACGTGAATAAAGAACGTCTTCTCCTTTATTATTTGGTTGGCGTTACCAAGGTTGCTCCCAAACGGGCGCGAGCAGATTCCCATTCCTTACGGCCTTCGTTGATCGCATTCGCCATCATCTTAGCAATCAAATCAATGGCTTTAACTGCGTCATCGTTGGCAGGGATAGGAAAGTCGACATCACCTGGGTTCACATTACTGTCACACACAGCCACAACCTTGATGCCACGACGCATCGCTTCTTCAAGAGCCGTCTTATCCTTACGTACGTCAAAGATAAAGATGGCGTCAGGAATACGCGTAAGCTCTTGGATACCACCGACTTTTTCATCAAGAAGTGCGATCTGTTCCGTGATCTTAAGCTGTTCAAATTTAGTGTATTTTGCGTGTTCGCCTTTTTCCTGGCGGCGCTTCATGTCCTTGTAGCGACGGATCAATTGAGCCATGCTTGCAAAGTTGGTGAGCGTACCTCCCAACCAGCGCTTGTTTACAAAAGGCATGCCACAAGAGGTAGCCGCAGCCGCAACCAAGCTGGAAGCCTGTTTTTTCGTTCCAACAAACAAAACGATCCCGCCACGCAACGTGATTTTCTTGACGTAGGCCATGGCCGCATCAAGACCCTTTTGCGTCTCTTCCAAGTTAATAATGTGAATTCCCTGACGGCTGCCAAAGAGGTATTTCTTCATCTTTGGGTGCCATTTAGAGGTTTGGTGACCGAAGTGGACACCGGCTTGGAGCATCTCGCTCAAGCTAGGAGAATTGGGCATAAAAATCGATTCCTTTAGACGGAATCCCTTAGCTGACTCGGCCCCGAACGCATTCGGAGAGGAATCAAATCAGCCTTTATATAAAGGGATTCTCGAGATGAGTAAGTCCTAGTTAACCTATAAAAGGTAACCAGA
>CAZIQG010000068.1:0-5319 GCA_964541725.1 uncultured Gammaproteobacteria bacterium | reverse complement strand
GAAGTCTTGACGAAAAAGGCGAACGCTGGCTAAATAGCCAGCGTTCGTTTTATGGATGGTCTCGTGTCTGCGCATGAAGCTCATGGTAGAGCTGCCGCATCTATGCGGAAGGTGGGGGTTCGATTCCCTCCATGCGCGCTGTGTCCCCTTGGCGTATTTGGCCTGCTCCCTCCTCTCGGGACTACACCAAGTGGGTCAGAGGCGCTGAACGCTGAACTGGACGGTGCAAGGGGACACGCTAATTAGTCCTGTAAGGTTTAACAGACCAACACGTGGTTCCTTCTTTATCCCTCGACAGCCATCCTACGGCTGTCTTCTGCGTTTTAGGGGCTTGTTGCCCAAATGTCTCGGCTCTCGTACTATAAGGCGGTATGTCATCTGTCTCTGTTGATCCCAAGCAGGTTGAATGGTTTTTGACCCATGCGGTCGAAATGGTCTACCCGACGCGCGAGGCGTTACGGGAGCGTTTGTTATCTGGCCAAAAACTCACGGTCTATCATGGGATTGATCCAACGGGGCCAACGCTTCATTTGGGGCATACGGTTCCGTTGCGGAAACTGTCTGAATTACAAAAGCTTGGACACAAAGTGATTTTATTGATTGGTGATTTTACCGCCATGATTGGCGATCCGACCGATAAGGCCGCGACGCGCAAGAAGCTGACGCGCGAAGAAGTGCTCGAAAATTGTAAGCTTTATAAACAGCAAGCTTCGTTTTTGCTGGATTTTGATGGTCCAAATGCGGTGGAGTTTCGTTTTAATAGTGAATGGTTGGCGAAGATGTCTTTTACAGATGTGGTGGAGCTTGCTTCGCATTTTACGGTCCAGCAAATGATGGAACGTGACATGTTTGAGAAGCGGCAGCAGGAAGGCAAGCCAATCCATCTGCATGAGTTCTTCTATCCTTTGATGCAGGGCTACGACTCTGTTGCCTTAGAGGTGGATTTGGAGATCGGTGGCAATGATCAAACGTTTAATATGTTGGCCGGGCGTACACTCCTCAAAACCTTGAAGCATAAGGAGAAGTTTGTGCTGACAAATCGCTTGTTGGCAGATCCGACCGGGAAGAAAATGGGGAAGTCGGAGGGGAATATGATTTCATTTCTCGATACACCTGAGGATATGTATGGAAAGGTTATGAGTTGGAGCGATGAAATGATCCTTCCAGCTATGAAAATTTGTACTGAAATGGGAAAGGATAATTTTCTTAGAGGGGAATCTTTGGAGAGTCTCTACTCTGAGTATGAAAAAGCGATAAAAGATGCTCCCATGGGTCAAAAGAGTCGTTTGGCACATCAAATTATTGTTGAATTACTTGGTGGTGAATCTAATCAGATAAACGTGCAGCGTGCTGATAGAGCTAAAGATGAATTTACTCGTATTCACAGTCAAGGACAGAAACCAGAAGAGATTCCTGTATTGTCGGTGAGTGGATCGATCGCATTGGCGGATGTCTTGGTGGAGGCTGGATTTGTGGCTTCAAAGACAGACGCACGTCGGCAGATTGAACAGGGAGGCGTGAAGGTGAATGATGAAGTGGTGATGGATGTCAAAGCAATGGTGGAACCGACAAGTGAAGGAACGATTGTTCAGAAAGGGAAGCGGCATTTTGTTAAGATTATTCAACGTTAGACGGTTTTTTCTCGTCATTCCGAAGGAGGAGTCCGACGACGATTGAGGAATCTCGACCGGAACGAGTAGCCCAATAGGAAGGCTACCTGTTCCGCTGCGAGATCCCTCACTACGTATGACTCCGTTCGGGATGACGGGATGCATTAAATTATATCTATTATGTCCCAAACCCTCTGGCAACAATGGACGAGTCTGATTGCGACGCATGTATCGCAAGCTCTTGGCGAACCTGTCGCTGCTTCAGAAGTGGTTGTTCCACCTGATACGAAGTTGGGGGATTTTGCGGTGGCTTGTTTTAAATACACGAAGACTCGGGGGACAAATCCGGCGGCGCTTGCCAAGGAGTTGGTGGAGAAATTAGACGGGATGGCTGTGAAGGGGATGGCGTTTGTCGCGGCTGGGCCATACGTCAATGTGAAGCTTGCTTCGAATAACGTGGTGAAAGAGGTTGTGGGAACTGTCTCGGACCAGAAAGAGGCGTTTGGAACGGTGGAAACGAATAAGGGACAAACGTTTTTACTTGAATATGCGCAGTTGAATACGCATAAAGAAGCGCATGTCGGTCATTTACGTAATATTGTGATTGGGGTGGCGCTTGATCAGGTCTTGCAGGCTTCGGCGGCGCAGGTTGTTCCCATGACCTATCATGGAGATGTAGGTGCCCATGTCGCGAAATGTTTGTGGTGGCTCATTCGTTCTAAGACGGGTCAAGGAGTGAGTTTAACGCAGGAACAGGCAGAGAATATTTTGCAGGGTTTTTCAGCTACGGAAAAAACGGCAGCTTACTTAGGCTCGCTTTACTCGCAGTCTACAAAGCAATTAGAAGCGCAGTTGGAATGGAAGGACGAGGTGTCTGAAATTCAGCGGCGACTTGAAGCGGGGGATGCAGCCTTGGCGCATCTGTGGTCGGTTACACGAGCCTGGTGCTTGGATGAGTTGAATGCCATTTTTGCTCGGTTAGGAGTTAAAAATGACCGTCAATATTTAGAATCTGAGGTCGTGGCGCGTGGCCAAGCCATTGTTGATGAGCTTCTGGCAAAGGGGGTGGCGAAAGAGAGCCAAGGAGCGATGGTGGTTGATTTAGAAGATGTGAAGTTAGGTGTGTTTTTAGTGCGTAAATCGGATGGTACCTCTTTATATGCGACCAAGGATTTAGCCTTGGCCGAGTTGAAGTTGAGCGAGTATCCCAAGGCGTCTCGCTCATTGATTTTGGTGGATAATCGTCAGATGCTCTATTTCAAACAGTTGTTTGAAACGTTGCGACGGATGGGCATGAGCCCTGTGCCCGAATTTATTGGGTATGAGTTCGTGACGCTCAAGACAGGGGCAATGTCGAGTCGTGAGGGGAATATCGTCACATATCAAAGCTTTGAAGAAGAAGTGAAAGCGTTTGCACTCAAAGAAGTGCAGGCGCGTCATGCTGAGTGGTCAGAGGAGAAGCAGCGTCAGGTAGCCTGGGATTTAGCCTTAGGGGGCATCAAGTTTGGGATGTTGCGGCAGGATAGCGACAAGGTGTTTACGTTTGATATGGAACAGGCCTTGTCTTTTGAGGGAGCGACGGGTCCCTATTGTCAGTATGCCGTGACGCGTCTGAATTCAATAGTGAGAAAAGCCTCATTGAATGAGAAGAAAGAATCGGGTGACGAGAACCTAGAAGTTATTGAGACGGCGCAGAAGAATTTGGCGCTTAAGACGGCTCAATTACCAGAGAGAGTCGGGCAAGCGGCAAAAGAGCTGCGTCCGTCCGTGATTGCGCAGTGGTGTTTGGAGATGGCGCAGGAGGTCAGTGCGTTTTATCGGGATGTGCCCGTGTTATCTGCGCAAGGTGAGGTGCGTGAAGGGCGTCTTCAGCTCGTCAAAGCAGCGCAGGTGGCCTTATCAAACGGACTGCATCTATTGGGAATCCCCACGCCAGAAGAAATGTAGTCTGTTAGCTTGCTAAGCTAATTACAGAATTTTTTCGTGATGTGGTATACTCCGGCTGTCCGCCTCGTTTTTTCGTTCCTTGTGTTTCACTACTAATGTGGGGCGGTTTTCTATGTTTCAAAAACAAGTTTCTGGGTCTTCTGCTCAAGCAACGATGATTGCGCGTGGAGTTACGTTGGAAGGTAATTTTAAAGGAGATGGAGATGTGGTGGTGGAAGGCTCGGTTAAAGGTTCTATTCAGACGACGGGTGTCTTGACGGTGGGGACGGAGGCCGTCATTGAGGCAGAAGTCCAGGCCGGAGAAGCCTCTGTGGCAGGGACGATCCAAGGGAATATCACTGTGAAGAATCGTTTAGAATTGCGTTCTACGGCCAAATTAACAGGAGACGTGACGGCGCAGGTGTTGGCGATGGAGGCGGGGGCTTGTTTACAGGGGCGGTTGGTGATCGGTAAGGGTTCATCTGACCAAAAGAAGTCTGTGCGAGTAGAGCACATGGCTCATGCAGCTACCTAAACATCATCTGTGAGTATTATGCGTCCTGTGCCCTATGAATCCTTCGTTTACCTATGTCTATGATGAGTGTCTCAAGGATAAACGCTTTGAGCGCGAATTGCAGCTGGTAGAAAATGAATTAGCGCGTCGGGGAATCGAGGGGATTACGGCCCATGCCTCGGCCTTAAATGGACCTAGGCAGATCGTAAAACAGCTGGCGCAACAGGGAACCAAGAATCTTATTTTGGTGGGGTCGGATCAGATTTTACGTGACGTCACTCCTTTATTGCCAGTGGTGAAGGCGACGATTGGCTTTTTGCCGATTGGACCTTCGTTTATTGGTGGGTTGCTCGGGATTCCATCGGGGACGAAGGCGGTGGATGTGATCGCGGCCCGTTTGGTGGAGACGTTAGATATGGGTCAAGTGAATGGACAGCCGTTTTTACTTGATTTGGTCGCGCCAGAAACAATTGCGGGGATTGAGGTGGGGGGATCGTACCGCTTACGTCCGTCGGTGCGAGGAGCGATTGCGATCCGTAATCTCGCTGCCGCGGGTCAAGATGGGATTCTCGTAAATCCTAAGGATGGGCAGTTGGAAATTCTTATCCAGGCGGAGATGGGTAGGAGTCATAAGACTTGGCCGTGGAAAAAGAAGGAATTGAGTGAGACGAAGGTCTTTCTCTCGCAAGGGAAGATGGTGGCGGATGCCCCGTTTAAGGTCTTTGTCGATGGCCAGGCCTATGAGGGCACAACCTTTCATTTTTCGGTATTACCTGGCAAATTAACCCTGATTACGGGTCGCCGCTTGTCAGATTAACCCGGTCTTGGTATTCTGCGCCCCGTACATTTATCTGTTTACTTGATGGGCGAGTGGCGAAACTGGTAGACGCACTACTTTGAGGTGGTAGCGCCTTCACTGGCATGAGAGTTCGAGTCTCTCCTCGCCCACCACGTGAACGGATAACGGGCACTTAGCTCAGTTGGTTAGAGCACCTCGTTTACACCGAGGGGGTCGTAGGTTCGAATCCTACAGTGCCCACCACGTAAAAAGCCCCGCTTAACAGCGGAGGCTTTTTACGTAGCCCTGTGTATGCAAAACATTTTTACGGGGCACAAAATTAAAACGTATTTCCTTATAAAAACGAAAACGCCGTGGGAGAGGCGTTAAAGAGGGTATATGTAAGTTTAGAGAAGGACGGGTTTGCGGCCGGGACTTCCGAGGTAGTGTTCGCAGAACGTCTTCAGATCCATTAGTTCTTCATCGAGAGC
>CAZIQG010000067.1:0-5332 GCA_964541725.1 uncultured Gammaproteobacteria bacterium | reverse complement strand
AAAACCCCCTTGTCTCTACCTAGCGTGGGAAGCGGTATCCATCTCGGGAGAGAGTCTGGGATGTATACCGCGTCTTGGCTAAGCAGGGATAAGGGGGTTTTGATGTGCCTCGATTGAGGTCTCCATATTCTTTTATTATGAAGGACTCGATCGAAGGGCTTGGTATGTTGTGTGCATGACATACCAAGCCTTGAGTATAGACAGATACGCGCTTCTCCCTCGCAAAACTTTTCAAACGAACGCGCAAAAAAAGTGCGGATTTTTTCACGTAATTTCCCGTCTTTTTCGTGACTTGCTCCTGATGCAGACAAGGGGTCGCGTGGCCTTTCTTTTTCTTCTGTACGGTTTATCCTAAGTCGTTCCATGCGGACAGTATACCCGTCCTTCGGTCCTTGACAAAACCTTCAATTCATGGAACGGGGTATAGGGTACACTTACTCGTGAATGATCCTTTTATGCCTCCCTTCGCCACCGCCGAACCTACCTTGCACGATGTTCTGCAAGCCATCCTCGTTATTGACGTTCGTACGCAGAAAATGGATGGTACGATCAAACAGCTTGAGCGTACCGTACAGAGTCTTGATGAGCGCCAAACAGAGACGTTAGAAGCAATCCATGCCTTTTCCAGCGATGTTGATGCGCGGTTTAACCAGGTTGATCAGAGATTTGAACAAATTGATCGACGGTTTGAACACATAGATATGCGCATGAATGGGATGGATAAACGACTGAACGGAATCGAAACCCGGATGGTTACGAAAGAATACTTAGACGATGAACTCTTTGCTTTACGAGCCGACCTTATCCAGCTAGCAAAACGTGCAGATAAACGCCTAGACCAGCTTATTGAAGAACTCGTGAGTGAGAAATCCCTCAAACGCGCGACGGCTGATCGTTTATTGGCCATGGGATCCTAAAAGGGGCAAAAGCACCCGTTGATAAAACCGCCGAGATAGGCAACGGGGTATAGAGTCCCTTTTACCCATTTGCTATCCTGTTTTTATGTCACAGACTGCCACGATCCAAGATGTTTTAGAAGCGGTAAATACCTTCGCGACACATGTTGATGGACAATTTATAGAACTAAAACAGGAAACTGTTGAGATCAAAGGGGATATCTCCGGTATTAAAGGAGAGACTTTTGGCATTAAAGCGGAGATATCTGGAATGAAAGAGGCGATGTCCGAGATGAAGGCTGACATCGCTCAGCTTAAAATTAAGGTAATCGAAATAGATGCGCTGGTAACAGAAATAGACACACGTCTCCAATCCGTTGAGAGTAGCATGGTCACCAAGGACTACTTAGACCAAAAAATTTCTGGATTACGTACCGATACACTACTCATGGCTCAGCGAGCAAATACTAAGCTCTCTGTCTTTTTGGAGGAATTGGTGGGACAAAAAATACTCACGATTGATATTGCGCGACGGATTTTGGCATTGGAGCCGTTTCCACAAGGGTAAAGCGACTGTGGCACCAACATAAAACACCAGATAAATCTCTGGTGTTTTATGTTGGTGCCGCGGGAGAGACTCGAACTCTCATCCTCTTGCGAGGGCCAGCTCCTAAGGCTGGAGTGTCTACCAATTTCACCACCGCGGCTGGACGCCAGAATTTGGCGAATAGCATCGTTGCGTTCTGCGATACTCGACGACATATGTTTAGATACGCCTTACTCCGTTTCTCGAACGCGCCTCGCTCTTCATCCAAATTCTGGCGTCCGTTAAGCAACAGGAGGACACATCTCCTCTTTTACTTGCAAAGACGCTATACTTGGAGTGAAGTGAGCTTAGGTTAGCCTAATCTTTCTAGATTGACAAACACCGCCTTTGATTCATTCTTTTTTGAAAAAATATGCTTTATTCTTCGGTTAAACGGTGGGTGGGGGTGGTTCTCACCTTGGCCACGGTGTTTCTCCCCTCATTGGCAGGAACATTGACCCCCCAATCTGCCCAGGCGGCCAGCATGAATACCTATATCAAGGGTTCAAGTTCAACCGTGTATTGGTATGCGTCGAATGGACGTCGTTACGTTTTTCCAAATGCGGGAACGTTTCGGAGTTGGGTTGGATCGAGTGGCATCGCAGATATTCAGACGGTGAATGATTACGAACTACACTCTATCCCATTAGGTGGAAATATTACGTACCGCCCTGGTGCACGTCTTTTGAAGATCAAAACGGATCCGAAGGTTTACGCGGTCGCTCGATACGGGGTTTTGCGCTGGGTTACGAGTGAAGAAGTGGCGCGCGCCACCTACGGAGCGTTTTGGAACCAAATGATTGATGATATTTCGGATGATTATTTTGTGAACTATACGGTCGGTGCGCCCATTTATAGCAGCTCAGATTATTCAGCTAATGCCTCTTTCCTGTCAGTCACGAATCCAAACGATAATATCTCTAACCAAGCATCAATTGGTGGAACGATCGGAGGGAGTGGCGCGATCCCTGTGTCAGCAAACTTGGATTTTGTCAGCAACCGTTCATCCGTTTCACGGGACGAAAGTAATCGTAACGTCGTTTTGACGGCTACAGTGCGTAATCCAGTTATCAGTTATGATCGAGTACGGATCCGTATCTATGATTATCCAGAAAACCAATCTTATCCGGGCACGCTCATTTCTACCTGTGAACAGACGACGTCTTGTTTGGTCACGGTAAACGTCCCTGTCCGCAACGATACGTATAACCAACGCTACATGGCGATTGCAGAAGATCGATTTACGGGACAAGCGATTACTTCAAGTTTCTACGTGTACATCCCTGTCTATGGCTGGAATGGGATCACGAACAATACGAACAACTGGCCATACGGGACGAATGGGTCAATCTCCTTATACGCGGATCGCTCGACGATTAGCAGCAGTGATGCAAATCGCACGGTCGTGTTTACGGCTACGGTCAATAACCAAAGCTTGCCAACGGAGCGGGTTCGTATTCAGCTTGTGAATCAGAATACAAACCAGGTGGAACGGACCTGTAATGGGGTTTTGAGTTGCAGCGTTTCATACCTGGCAGGAGCGGATACAAGTCTCAACCTTACCTTTCGGGCGGAATATCGGGATCGTGAAAGCAACAACCTCATTTTGACCTCGAACCAGCAGACGGTGAATATTACGGGATATTATGGATCAGGCAATTATCCTTCAAATAACAACCGTTTCACAGGATCTACGTACGTGACGCTTGATGTGATGGAACATGCGCGCCAAGGCTCGTATGATATGGCTCGCTTTCGCGCGCAACTGGTAAATCCCCCCTCCTCATTGTCAGGCGTCGAACTAAGCCTCGTCATGAATGATGCTGGATTTAGCCAAGTAGGAACACGGTGCTACAACCAAACAGAATGTTCCTTTGAATATGGACGTGACTTTGTCACAAGCAGGACATTTCGCGCAGAAGCACGTGACGTAAATGGAACGATTGTACGTTCTGGCTGGGTCACGGTGCATTTTGACCCGGGTACTTCCAACAATGGCTATCCTTCTAACTTTCAGGTAACGGGCGTGTCATCCGCGATTGATCAAGGCAGTGCCAACGTGTGCGGTGGACAATTTGGAGCGATCGGAACGATTACAACAAGTGGACCTGGAACAGTAAGCTACCAATGGGAACGCAGTGATGGATACATCTCCCCTGCTCAAGCGTTGACTTTCTCCCAATCTGGATCGTTGCAGATTTATTACACCTGGCCATTAACGACGACTTACACTGGTTGGATGCGCTTGAGAGTCGTCTCGCCGACAAACCTCATTTCGAATCAGACCAGTGTCGTAAGCCAATGTAATATCGCCCCTACGCCTCCTGCTCCTACACCTCAGTTTACCGGCCTTCTGTATACGAGTGCTGATCCAGGGGAAGTACGTCCCGGAGAAACGGTGCGCGTAGATGGAAAACTTACCATCACACAATCAACTGGAGCAGCACGAATCGATATCTACAATCAGGATGGACAACTCTTGCGCAGCTGCTCGGGCATTACTCCTGTAGGAACCTGCCAAACCTCTCCCTTTCAGATTCCGCTTACGGCCTACGGAACCTACTCGTTCTATTCTCAGGCGATCGATGGCGCTGGAAGAATGCTAACGAGCAATACGTTTGGAGTGAGAGTGGTGAGATAAGTCAAAGATCATCACAAAAAGAAAAACCATCCCGATGTGGGATGGTTTTTCTTTTAGGCGCGTTCTACGTAGTCGCCGTTTTCTGTGTTGATGATAATGTCTTCTCCTTGTTTGATGAAGAGAGGAACACGGGTCTTGATACCGCCATCGAGCGTCACTTCTTTGGTCATGTTGCCGCCGCTGACCGTGTTTCCAGCGGATGCATCCATTGCTTCGATGACCTTGAAGGTCATTTTACGTGGTAACTCGATTGCAATCGGGCGTTCTTCGAAGGTAGAGATGTTGACTTCGAGCCCTTCGCGAAGATACTTGCCCTGCTCCCCGACATCTTCGTCCGCCATCGTCACCTGTTCGTAGCTCGTGTTATCCATGAAGGTATAGCCCGTTGCATCGTGGTACAAGTACTGCATGCGGCGATGTTCGACTTCGACGATGTCGATGGTTTCGGACGTCTTGTAGGTGGTTTCCAAGACTTTGTTGGATTGTAGGTTCTTGATACGCGTGCGCACGAAGGCAGCCCCTTTACCTGGGTTTACGTGTTGAAATTCAACCACGAGCCAGAGACCTTGTGGGTCACGGATGACGATGCCTTTTTTGATTTCGGAAGTAGAAGCCATAAGGTGGAGAGGGTATCGAGTATACAGTATCGCGTATCGAGTATTATATGGTATGTAGCCAATATTCTCGATACTGGATACTAATTTAGATGCCCGGATTGTGCGCGGAAATGGGGGTTTCGTCAAGATTAGCCATTTGTGAACCGCTCCCGTACAGGGATCGGCATAAGATCTGAGATGGAGTCCATGCCCGCTAGAAGCATAGCGAGGCGATCGACACCGAAGGCGATGCCGGCGGCGTTGCCCATGCCGGGAAGAGATTGGAGAAAACGTTCGTCGATGTCCCAGGTGTTTTTTCCGAGGGACTGACGGAGTTCGCGCTCTTCTTCGAAGCGAGCGCGTTGCTCTTTTGGATCGCAGAGTTCGGCGAAGCCGTTCGCGAGTTCGAGATTGCCGATGTAGAGCTCGGTACGCAGAGCGTAGCGGGGGTCGGTTGGATCTTTGCGCGCGAGGGCGGCCATGGAGGCGGGATAGCTGTATAAAAAGGTAGGCATCAGGCGTGAGGGATTAGGCATCAGACCAGAATCATGAACCGACTTCTGATTCCTGATTCCTGATTCCTGATTCCTGAAGCCTAGCTTTGGCTCGACTT
>CAZIQG010000066.1:0-5425 GCA_964541725.1 uncultured Gammaproteobacteria bacterium | reverse complement strand
GAGCTACGTAAACAATTAATGAGTAAGTTGCGTAAAGAAATGGAACAAAGGGAAAGATCCTAACCCAAGCAAAAACCATGTCTCCCACGCATGGTTTTTGCTTTTAGGAGAACGTGGTAGACTATGATCAAACACTTTTTCTATGGAACGTCCTTTTCAACGATTGGCAGGAGATGAGGTAAAGCCTCCACGACGAAGTGAGGAAACTTCGCGAGCAAAACAGATGGATGAGGATGTCCCAAAAAGAGAGGTTATCCCTCATCTTGATATTGTCAGCCGACAAGAAGCGCGCGCCAATGCTCGACGTGGCGCAAAGGAAGCAAAGAAAAACAAATCTTTAGAACCCATCTTCGACGAACCAACTCCAAACGCCAAGGCGAAAAGAACTTATGGGTTCTACTCTCCAGGAAGTCTGCCAGATGTCATGGCAAGGATGGACAAAGTGGAAAAAGACCTGGGGAGACTCTACGACGGACATAAAAAATTACTCTATGGCAATAAAGCAACGGAAGAAAAGCTTCTAGGTGAATTAGCCGCCTTAAGAGAATCCCTGACAGCAAATAGGCCATCAGAAGCAACACCCGCTCCACGCGAAGCAGCACCCCAACCCGCGGCAGACGATACGCATGAAGAAGCTTGGAGTATAGAAGACATTGACGTTCCAGCGTCAGACGAAACACCGGAACTAGCGTGGAGCGAGGAAGAATTTGATATTCCTGCACGCGAAACCGCACCAACAAAAACGAATCGTCCAAAGAAAAAGGCAGAGAAACCAGCACCCCTCGAAGGACAAGCACTTCTAGAAAGCCTGGCGGATAAATACGGGATCATCCTCTCCCCTGGAGCACGTGCAGAACGTCTCAGAGCGTTAAATAAGACCCTTGAGGGCTTCGCACCACAATTGGCTGAAGAAGCGCGTCTCAATCAACTCCTCGCAGATGATGAAGAAACCCTAAGAACAACCGAAGACATCACAGCGAGCAATGAAGAAAGTCTCAAGGGCCGAATTAAAGACACAAAAAAGAAACTTGCCTCCATCTCAAAAGAAGTAGGAGACGCTCGAGACGAACGAGACACGCTCGTAGAATACCCAACCGTCGCAGAGGAGGTTGAGTTCAACATGGCAGAAACGATTAATGAGATAGCTCGGACAAACCCCAAGAACGCCATACGTCTTAGACAGCTCCACAACACATTTGCTGATCTCGAACAAATGAAGAGCTTGCTAAGACCAGAAGCGGAAAACCTCGCCGAACGATATGGAATCATAATAGACCCCACACAACGCGAAGCACGGCTCACTCGCCTACAAAAGGACGTGAGGAAGCGGCAAGAAGAATTCAACAAAGTCGATGATGAGATTATCTCTCTACAAAAAAAGCAGGAAGAAGCGAATATCTTCAAAGTTCGGGATAGATTAGGGGAGGAAATTAAAAAACTGGAGGAAAAACGAGAAAAAATTCGTAATCAATATAATGAGGCAGGCGATCGGTACAGCGCTGCCCTGACTTCAAGTCCTGAAAAAGAAATCGAGGCAAGTATCCAAAAACTTCGCGAAGATCGTAACAATGGGTTTAACCATCCTGCGGTTGTAGATGAACGCATTGCTGGATTAGAACGGTTAAAAAGCTTGCTCCCTCCCCCATTATCAGAAAAAGAAACTCAACCTCAAGATCTAGGACTAGATTACGCCCACGAACCAAATCAGGAGGAGGAACCGGCATCAGCAGAAGTGGATTTAGACGAAGAAAACCTTGCCGATGTTGTAGAGCCAGAAGAAGCAACCTTCGAATGGACTCCTTCAAACCAAAGAAAACTGGAGGAAGAGGAGGCTAAGTTCCGAGCCCCAAGAGAGGCGCGAGATCTTCCACCCCGTGTCCTACCCGGACAAACACGGGATTCATTGGCAGGACGTATCGATCAAATAGATAGAATGATCGAAACAGGACGAGCAATGGATGGAACGATCATGTCTAATCCAAGACAACAACAACTCAAACGTGGAAGAGCAGTACTAGCAAGACGCCTAGAGACAATGAAGCCAGCTTCCGTAGAAGAGGAGGGCAACAATAGAAGAATATCTGGCACAAGAGAAACATATCTTCCTTTTCCGACAAGTGGATCAAGCGATCCGGAAATATTAGAACAAGATCGACTCATCGCAGAACACGAAGTAGTCAAAACCGAACAAGCACAAACACGAGAAAGAAACGCCCAGACATACAGAGCCAGAGCCCAAGAATATAAAAAAGAACTTGTCACGATCGCGAATGCTCTCGCGGAACGCGGAGAGTTCGTAGAAGTGCCTGGACAAGTCCCTTTAACCACGGAACCAGAAAAGAAACCCTGGTATAGTTCAGCATGGACAAAACTCAAGGAAGCGACCGTTCGTCGTGATGTCGCCGCTCTCAAAAAGCAATACGAGGTCGCTCTTGAGCGGTACGAGGAGGCAAACCAACTAAAAAATGCCGTTGAACGAAATACCCCTGTTTATGAACGCGTCAATATCACAGGGGGGTTAAAAGGATACGCTGAAAAACCAGGACAGGTGGAACAACGAAGAGCCGAACTGGTCGTTTTTGAAGATAGACTGCAGCACTTAACAAAAACTGAGAGATTGGCCCAAGATACGATGGATAGCCTCGTCTTAAATCAACGAATGGATGGCGCGATTCTAGAAAAAAAAGAAAAGCGAAAGGCAGCAGATAAGATAGGAGAAGCTCTATCAAAGCAAAGAACAGACGATGAAGAATATAATAAGCTCACCCGCGCACGGCGTAACAACATTCCTATTATTCAACTTCAAAAACTCGCTGCCGGAGAAGAATTCAACCAGTATTTCGAATTCGACAAAGAAACGCTGGAAGGAATTCAGGCGATACAAAGGAGCACAGAACGAACCTTAAAAGCCCTTGAAGCAAAAGTTACCTTAGCAAAAACAAAAATGGAACGAGACATTGCCCGTAAACGGTTAAACGAGCTAAAAAAACTTCTCGGAGGAAAAGACGCTGAAGAAATGGCTAACCGAGCAGTTTTCTTGGTAAGAGCCGCCCAACGCGTGGGACTCATGGAGATCAAAGATCCAAGCCTACATCAAGATCTAGCCAGCAGATACGGAACACGTATCAACGAATTAAGAACATGGCTAGAACCAAAAGGAAGAGAAGCAGAACTATTAACAGATCTGGAAAAAGAATTAAACCAGGTCACGCAAGAAGCGAATAAAAAATTCTAAAAAACACCCCGTTCATCGGGGTGTTTTTTTTATTGATCCTTAGTCCTACAAACTCCGCTCCTTCACCTCCTTGATGATTTGCTCAATAAACACCGCTTTCTCAATCATCTCCTGCTCCGCCTGCCCACGCCTACGCACGGTAAGTGGTCCACCCTCCATCTCCTTATCCCCCACTACCAACATCACGGAATACTTCGCCTTTTCCGCATTCCGAATCTTCTTGCCCACAGATTCTGTCGAACTATCCACATGGACACGCAAGTCATACTGACCCAATTCTTTCGCCAATACCTGCGCAAATTCCACATGACGATCCGCGACCGGCAAAATCGCAATCTGTACCGGCGCAAGCCAGACGGGGAAGGCACCCGCAAAATGCTCGATCAAAACTCCCATAAAGCGTTCGACAGACCCTAAAATCGCGCGATGAACCATAATCGGCCGTTTCTTCGTTCCATCCGCATCCGCATACTCAAGACCAAAGCGCTCAGGCTGATTAAAGTCTAATTGGATCGTGGCGAGCTGCCACTCACGACCAATGGCGTCCTTGGCCATAAAATCGAGCTTAGGGCCGTAGAAGGCCGCCTCCCCTTCTCCGATCTCCACTTCACGCCCAACACCCCTCATAACGTCTGCTAAAGCCTTCTCGGCAGAGTTCCAAGCCTCGTCTCCACCTAAATACTTTTCCGGCTTCTGCGGGTCACGCACGCTCAAACGCACACGATGAAAGGACATTCCAAATCCAGCGTAGAATTTCTCAGCGATATGATAGATGGCGAGTGCCTCATCCTGTACCTGGTCAGGTCGACAAAACACATGCGCATCATCCTGCGTAATCGAACGCACACGCGTAAGCCCCTGCAACTGGCCGGTATTCTCATCGCGATACACCGTCGTCACCTCACTCATACGAATCGGCAAGTCACGATAGCTCCGAGGTTTCGAAGCATAGATCTGCGTATGATGGGGGCAATTCATCGGCTTCAGGACAAACTCCTCGTCCGTTTTCTTGCTTGAAACATGGAACAAATCATCTTCAAACTTATCCCAATGCCCAGACGTCTTATACAAGTCAGATTTTGTGATATGAGGGATCCAAACACGTTCATAGCCATACGGCTTCATGAGCTCCCACACAAAATTCGTTAACAATTCACGAATCGTGACCCCTTTAGAGGTAAATAACGGCAGACCAGATCCGACGAGCGGAGAAAAGGCAAACAAATCCAATTCAAACCCTAACTTTCGATGATCCCGCTTCTCCGCCTCTGCCATCATCGTTTCATGCGCGACCAATTCCTCTTTGGTCGCAAAACACAACCCATAAATACGCTGCATCTGTGGATTCGTCTCCTTGCCACGCCAATAGGCTCCTGCCACATTCTTAAGCCTCCAAACCCCAATCTCCTTCGCCTCCGTCACATGCGGCCCACGACACAAATCCACAAAATCTCCCGTACGGTAGATGGAAGCGACACCCACATTCTGAGGATCCACATCCTGCGCTTCTTCAAGTGACACCTTGGTTGTCCCCTTCGTCTTAAGATCCGTCAGCAATTCAACCTTATACACCTGCCCCATGCCTTGAAATAAGGTAACCGCCTCGTCCAAAGACAATTCTTCGCGCGTAAAGGCAGGATTTTCAGACACAATCCGCTTCATCATCTTATCAATCGCTTGTAGATCCTCCGGCGTGACCGAGCGACCAAGATCGATATCATAATAGAACCCGTGTTCGACCACCGGTCCAACCCCGAGCTTAACTTCAGGAAACAAGCGTTTAATCGCTGCTGCCATCACATGCGCCGCACTATGACGACGTGTCTCAATCGGAAACATATAAGATCAAAGAAGATGATAGAACCTACGGATTTGGATGAAGAGCGAGGCGGATCCGAGGAGCGGAGTAAGCCGTATTGAACATACGGCGTCGAGCACCGCAGGCACCAACGAAGCTATTCGCCAAATCCATAGGTCCTAAATGAAATAAAAAACGAAACACTTAACAAATGTTTCGCGCGGGATCCAGCCATACAACCGGACGGTTCCACCCGCCTTCCCCGCCGATGGCGGAGCCCTTCATTTCTTAAACTGTCGACGCTGGTTGGTGAGGCCAGAGAATATCTCCACTATGAAAGAAATGTGGGGAGGTTGTCAAATAGAGCTCAACAAAATCTAAACTTGACACAT
>CAZIQG010000065.1:0-5576 GCA_964541725.1 uncultured Gammaproteobacteria bacterium | reverse complement strand
CGCCAAATGTGGTGAGATATTAGCAACTCTTAGCTATTACGGCAAGCATCCCCTCCGCCACATCTTTCCAAGAGAAAAATTGGGCCCGGGCACGCCCTCGTTGCTGCATCTGGCGCCATTCATCCTGATTCGTTAATAAACGCCCTACCGCCTCAATCCAACCCTCCCGGTTAGTCGGGTCAAGCAAGATCCCCCCTTCCCCTACTACTTCTGGATGCGCGCCTTTATTACTGGCAATCACCGGCACCCCCTGCGCCATCGCTTCTAACGCCACCCTGCCAAACCCCTCATGCCACGACGGAACCAAGACCAGCCGAGACTCCGCCATCAACGTATCCCGTTGTACGTCAGAAACATGTCGAAGGCGGGTGATATTTTTCTTTTGAGGTATCTCCACGCTCCCCCATCCATCCTTCCCCGCAATCACGAGCTTGACTGGTCTCAAAACACGTCGACATGCCTCCGGCCACAGTTCAGAAATAAAAGAAATATTCTTGCGAGGTTCCACCGTTCCCATGATGACGACTTGGTCACATCGTTCCTCCCACGTCTTGATAACAGCAGGAACCTCTACCCCTTCATATGTAACACTCATTCGTGCCTTGAGACCCGGAACCAATCGAAGCACGTTATTTCTCGTATCCTCACTCACACAAAAAACATGTCGAGCACGCTTGAGACTCCGTAAAAAGACGTGCGTCGTAAAATAACGCTGAAGTCGAGATTGCGGAAACCATTCCGGACGGGAAAAAATCTCTACATCATGCACCCACACAAAAGCAGGCACAGGACATCCGATAGATACAGAACCCGTTGAAGCGAGCATTGCGTCACATGTATCTTCACGAACCGCACGCCACAATTGTTGCCGCGATGATCGGGGAATCGATCCCCTCACAGAAATCGACAATCGTCTCACGATACCTCGACCAGAAATGTGCGCATCCCCCATCACATATCCAATACACTCCATTCCAAACGTGGACGCTTCCTCTGCACACGCACAAAAAAGCTCACGAGCCGCGTGAGCAATCCCCGCCCCCGGCGAACCATCCGCAGGCAAACAGCGTAAATCAAAGGCAAGCCGCTTCATGCTTATGGCAACACGGCTACCGGCAAAGCGGCTTGCGCAGAACCCTTCTCCGGCCAGCTAAACTGTTCAAATGTCCAGAACGTGAGCGCCTTTGCATCTTGAAAGCGAGAAAAATGGTTATCGCTGCCCAACACGACCACAATCACTTCATGTCCTTGCCGATCCTGAGTTGCCTGAGCCAAACAATACCCAGCCTCTGGTAATGATCCCGTTTTCCCTGCCACAATCTTATAAGGATTTTTATTTAGAAAAGAACTTAAAAGCAGATTCGTGCTATCAAGCGGATATGGCTTACCTGTCGCCCGTCCGATCAATTCAATTTTTGAGGTCTTCGTAATAGCCCGGATCTCTGGATAATGAAGTGCCGCCCGCAAGGCAATCGCCACATCATGCGCCGAGGCTTGATTATCACTATTTAAACCCGTGGGTTCAAGTAAATGCGTACGGTGCATTCCTAATCGCTGTGCTTTAACATTCATCGCAGCGACAAATGGCTCCATTCCCCCGCCTGCCCGAGCCAGCGCATTCCCCGCAATATTCACCGACCCAATCAACAAAGATTTTAAGAGTTCTTCGCGGGTAAATTGCTCACCCGTCGGAAAAACTGGTTTACCTTCTTTTGGATCATCTTCGCGCAAAATCGTAATCACCTCATCCATGTTTGGTTTCTGATCTAACAACGTCATTGCAGTCACTAGCTTGGTCAAACTTGCAATCGGATAGGTCGCTTCGGCATTTTTTTCATAGAGAATTTCCCCACTCGTTACATCCATCACAACCGCTGCTCGAGCCGTCGTTTCAATCCCAAATGAGTTCAGATCTTTTTTCGTCGGTGGCCGTGGACCAGGGATATAGCGCGCCACAGGCAAAGACTGCGTCACCATCGGCTGCGCCACCGGCATACGCGCCTCACGAAAGGTAAACAAACTCGCAAGCGCGACAAAGGATTCAGCAAACATGGAGGGAATAGTAGCAGATGGATTAGGCTTTAGGAATTTCCTGCGTCTTTCCTAATTGGTCTAATACTTGTTCAACGGTTGGATGGGCGTGCAAAGAAGAAAAGTCGGGGAGTTCTTCAAGGCCTGTAAGACCTAAATGCTTAATAAATTCCATCGTAACTTGATAGACCGGCTGTCCAAGGCGAGATTCTTCACGCGCTTCTACTACCCCACGCAACATCAAATTACGCAAAATAATCGCCGATTGTACACCACGAATCTGCTCAAGTTCAGGGCGCGTGAGGGGACCTCGATACGCCAAAATAGACAATGTTTCCAAGGCCGCTTTAGAAAATTCCGCTTGCGCTTCCACCTTTGCCACACTCCGCACCCACTCCGCCGCCTCAGGCTGCGTCACAAGCTCAACATCATTTCCATGACGAGTAACCTGCAAACCACTTCCAAAGGCTAATCGAGCATCCAACGTCAACAAGGCCGCTTCAATCTCTGAAGCAGGGCGTTGTAGAACCTCCCCTAAGCGACGGATCGTCATCGATCCACCGATCGCAAAGAGAACCGCTTCCAATTGAGCATCAAGCGTCATACATGAGAAATATGGATATCTTCAAATAACTCATCCTGCTTCACAGAAATCGTCCGTTGTTTGGCAAGTTCGAGCATCGCTAAAAAGGTCACGATCAATTCTGCCCGCGACGTCGCTTCATGCGCCATGGCACGAAACGACGTGGTGACCGCCACACGCACACGCTCAACCAGTTGCGACATCTTCTCTTCTAGGGTCATCACTCGTTCAATCGCCGCTTGCGGAAGACGCACGATCGGCTCAAGACGACGCACAACCTGCGCGAACAAGCTCTTAAGATCTTCCTTGGTAATCTGAGGAGCAACAAAACGAACATCTTCCATGGTCACCATCCGTCGCGGATGACTAAACGATCGAACGCCTTCAGCCGACAAAGCTTGCAGATGCTTGGCAGCCACCACAAACGCTTGATAGGTTCGTAATTGCGCGGCTAAATCCGGCCCTTCCAATTCCGCATCCAGCTCCAACGTGGGTACCAAGGCTTTTGATTTTAAATACACAAGCTTGGCCGCGACCAACAAAAAATCCGCCAACTCTTCTGGAGGCATCTTCCCCCGCCGCTCTTCCATATACCGCAAAAACGGCTCCGTCACCTGGACGAGCGAAATATCCGTAATCTCCATCTTCTCGCCTTCAACAAGCTGAAGCAACAGGTCTAATGGCCCTTCAAAATTCTCTACTTGAATCGTATAGGCCATGGCCAAGCTTAAACGTCGGTTTTGATATGCGCTTCCTTCAATCGCTTCGCTTCGAGCGGAGAGGGAGCCCCCATCATCAAATCACGCGCCGCGCCGTCTTTTGGAAAGGCCGTCACTTCACGGATCGTTGGTTCACCCGCCATCAACATCACAATCCGATCAATTCCTGGAGCAAACCCTCCGTGTGGAGGCGCACCAAACGTAAACGCCTCTAACATATGTCCAAAACGCGCTTGCTGTTCTTCAGGAGAAATACCAAGCAATTCAAAGATCCGTTCCTGTAACGCGCGTTCATGGATGCGAATACTGCCAGAACTCAACTCATACCCATTCAACACCAAGTCATACGCATTCGCACGAATCGACATCAAGTCCTCTCCCTTCATGAATTTCTCGCGGTCTTCGTCCTTAATCGAACAAAATGGATGGTGCTTGGCCGCAATTCCTCCTTCTTCGTCTACTTCAAACATAGGAAAATCCAACACCCAAGCAAACGCCAATTCATTTGGATCTTCTTTATTCACCCGCAAGTCTGGCTTATCATTCCCATACTTCTCCATACTTTCCGCATACGTCAAACGAGGGAAGGGGCGAGAAGAAATCCGTTTTTCTGGAAACAATTTCTCAACCATCGCAATAAACATGGCTTCCGTGTATTGCAGGATATCCTCTTGCGTGACAAATGACATCTCAAAGTCTAGCTGAGCGAATTCAGGTTGACGGTCTCCACGCAAATCCTCATCACGAAAACACCGAGCGATCTGAAAATACCGCTCAAACCCTGCCACCATACACAATTGCTTAAATTGTTGCGGTGATTGCGGCAAAACGTAAAACTGTCCCGCATGCACACGCGAAGGTACCACATATTCACGCGATCCTTCGGGCGTACCCTTCATCAAAATCGGTGTCTCAATTTCGACAAACTCATTGGCGTGCATGTACTCACGAAAGAACGAGATAATTTGGTCACGCAACCGCAAATTTCGCTGCATGCGTGAGGAGCGCAAATCCAAATACCGATACTTCAAACGCAACTCTTCACTCACCTTACTCGTGTCTTCAATCTCGAAGGGCAAGGTCTTAGAAGGGTTAAGTACGACGACCTTTTTAGCCACCACCTCAACCGTTCCCGTTGGGACATTGGGATTGATTTGTTTCTCTCCACGTTTTTGCACTACGCCATGAATTTCCAAACAAAACTCACTCCGCAATTCCTTCATGACTTCTTTAGATGCTTCATCCAACTCCGCCGGATGCAAAATCACCTGAACCATGCCAGACCGGTCACGCAGGTCAATAAAAGCCAACTTTCCCATATCACGACGGGTATTCACCCAACCCTTGATAAGGACAGGTTCACCAATATATTTTACCGTCTCGAGAGCCGTGATACGTGACATAGGATAGGAATTAGGCGTTATTCAGGGATTTTTACACAAAAAGGCTACTTCATCAATAACCAGAGAGCAGACGGCTCACAATCAAGCCGTTCCTGGCGCTCACACGAGGCTAAACGCGCCCGTTCAGAACGAACGTGTTGGGCTAAAAATAAAGGAAAAAGAAGACTTGCAACGAGAGCAACCCCGCCTAACCATAAAAACACATGCAAATGACGTGGCGTAGAAGCTAGGGTTGGTTCAGGCATATCAAAGGAGAGTGAGAGAAGAATCAAGGAATAACGTCTACCAAAACCAGTCCTGGTGGAATCTCAGGACCGCACTGAGAGGATTGAGGCGAGGAGGCTATACACAGCTTGTTTTTCTGAACAAAAACGAGACGTGGTCCAGAAATCCATCCAAGCGGCTTCCCTGCGACGGGCTCAGATAACACTCCCGCCTGCACCCACCGCATATCTGGCGTATCACTCGCAAACACGACCGCTGAACCTTGAGCAACCACATTCGTCACAATCGTATTTATCCGCTCATCCAAAACCCGCGTCGATGTTGCTCCGTCCATCGCGAGCGACCATACAGACGAAGGACCCACCGGAGACATCTCAATCCCCTCTTGCAACGGCAACTCTACCAACCAAAGCTTCCCGCCTTGCACAGACAAGGGCATCGTGGCTTCAGATACGTTTGCGATCTCACGAATAGTACCCGTCCGTGCCACAGATAAGATCACACGTCGGTCAGACGTAATCGCGATAACCACAAAATGCGTCGCATCAAAGGCTCCAAGCAAGGCTGGATCCTGATACGCTCGCCCACGCGCATCACGCAACGAGACACTCCAAT
>CAZIQG010000064.1:673-5656 GCA_964541725.1 uncultured Gammaproteobacteria bacterium | reverse complement strand
CGGGATTTTACATGTGGTGCCCAGGAAGGGACTCGAACCCTTATACCTTTCGGTGCCTGATTTTAAGTCTGGTGCGTCTACCAATTCCGCCACCCGGGCAGGAGGCAGCGTCTTTTTATCACGATCTTCAAATACAGACAACAACCCCATTCCCAGACAGGAACAGGGTTGAAGGAGAGACTTAAAACCAACCCTCAGAGGCAGTGAATAATGGACCACTCCAGATCCGTCGTATATTCGACGCATTTATCGGACGGAATGTCGTAGATGAAGAGCTCGTGAGAGGGAAAAAAGCGCCGTACACCACGAAAGCAGGAATCGTCAGGACAAAACTCAGACACAGGAACTTCGATCACTCCCACATCAGAGGAAGCCGCATGGATCACGGTCTGTTGACCGGTACAAATCCCCACGTGTCCCACGCCATCTTCAGGATCGGTATAGTAACGCCCCCAATGCCCCCTCGAAAAGATAAGATCTCCGAGCCGCAGCTTTTCCTGTTTAGATACCGCCCTCCCCTGCTCCCGTTGATCGAGGGCATACCGACGCAGCTTGATCCCGTGCAGTCCATACCACCACTTTACGAGAGATGAACAGTCGAAGATCTCCGGCGCCTGATTCGGATGCGCTCCACGCCGATATTGCGCCTTACCGACCACTTCACGCAGCTTCTCGATGCCATCGAACGACACCTCACGGAATCCGAGCCTTTCGACGATCTCGTGTGCGCGCTCGACCGTCACACCATTCATCTGCAAGAGAGGAGATTCCTCGAAGCACGCCGCGACCCGCTCAGACGTTGCCATCCATGCCATGACACACATCCCTTTGTAGTGGCCAAAGGTATCAGCTCCATTACTGATAACTTGACCACGTTGCTAAACAGACCCTAATCAACATACGAAGATCTTTTCAAAAACCGACAGCCAACATACGCGAGCGGAATCCCTATCCAAGACACGATCCAACGAACCAAGACATACGGGAAGAAAATAGCACTGATGATCTTCACATTTTGCCCAACAGATACATCCACGTTCATATGATCGATGAGCGTAAAAATAAGCGTATCAATCAACAAAGCTATCCCCGCAGATATGACGAGACGAACCCAAAGCGGACAATGAGCACATCGTTGTTTCAACGTCGCAAAGCACCACAGATCAACCACTTGCAAACAAAAGAATGAAAGCAAGCTCGTCATCGCAAAGCGCATCGATCCTCCAAAGGTCAAACGATACGCCTCTTGCTCAGATCCAAACGCCGCCGAGGCAGGCAAGGCAACCGCCAAAGCGGACAACACACTGACAAATAACGTGGCACACATCCCCGCTAAAACAAACGCGTTCGCTCGCGCTTGGCCATAGATCTCATACACAACTTCCCCCATCGACAGCGTGAACGGGATAAATAAAATCGACATTCCAACCAAGACATTCACCCCGCCAACACTCCACAGCATCGTCTTCGAGCCAAGCAACTGCGTTAAAACTACTGCGCACAGGTACAACGTAAACCAAATTGTTAAACGATATTCAGGGAACATAAAAAACGACAAAAGAAATAAAAAACCGCAACTCAAACGTTCGCGGTATCTACCTACTGCCGTTTATTGCTCACTCGACCATGTCATTGTCCGACCATTTTGTAACATAGGGAGGGGGTCGTGAAACGTAAATCGTGAAACCCTGAATCTAGATGCAATTCCTACTACCTCAGTTTCATGGATTCGCGTTACACGCTTCACGATTCACGATCTTCTTCTCCGCATATTCCACGATCGCCGTTGCGACGTCAATCCCCGTACACGCCTCAAGCTCACGAAATCCCGGATTCGCATTCACTTCTAACACCAACGTCCCACGTTCAGAACGAATCAAATCTACCCCCGCGATCTCCAAATCAAATACACTCGCTGCTCGAATCGCAAGCACCTGATCCTCCTCCGACAACACGATCGACGTCCCCGTCCCTCCAATTGAGGCATTGGCACGAATATCTTTTTGCCGTGCCGTCCGTTCCATCGAAGCCACCACCCGTCCCCCCACGACAAACGCGCGAATATCTTTCCCTTGCGCCGCCGCAATAAACTCTTCGATAATAATCGGATTCCCATCACGCACATCTAAATAATCGGCAATCGGCTGGAATGTCTCCCAATTCTGGGTATAGAAGACTCCTTTCCCATGTGTCCCAAACGACACTTTCACAATTAACGGAAATCCAAGCGCTTCCACCGCTCCTTTGGCCGCCTCCGGATCTTTTGCGAGTGCAAAGCGGGGAATCGGGATCCCCGCTTCTGCCAAACGCATGTGCTGAATAATCTTATTCTTAATTTCCAAGATCTTCGGCGTGCCATTCACAACCGCTACCCCACGCGCCATCAACCGCTCAGACACATACGTGTGCAGAGATGGTTCTTCGACAAAATTCGGCCGGTAGACCATCACATCCGGTGAGACAAACGGCGTTCCGTCATACCAAACCTGACAGGTTGTCCCTTCATACTGAAAACAAAACTTCGGCTCATAAAACCGTGAAACCCGATGCCCGCACGCCTCGGCAGCTCGACGAATTCGCTCAATCCCAGTCACCGCCTCTACCTGTTCCGAGACGACAGAAGAAGAATCTGGAGGGTTGCTACAAGAGAGAAGGCCTAGATGCATAGCAAAATGATGGTGACGTATGCCTTTGGATGAAGAGCGAGGCGGATCCGAGGAGCGGAGTAAGCCGTATTGGACATACGGCGTCGAGCACCGCAGGCTCCAACGAAGCTATTCGCCAAAGGCGTACGTCACGGAAATGATTGACATCCTAGCAGAAATCCGTATAATAGCCACACTTAATTATTGATTGTGGGAGGCGAGGCTAATACACCCGCCACCTGTACCACGATATGCCACGAGGAAAACGCTATAATGAGCTAAAAAAGCTCGTAAATCCAAAACAACTCTACAGCCCAGCTGAGGCCGTTGAATTGGTGAAAAAGACCTCAAACACCAAATTTGATAGCACCATCGAAGTCCACATCAACTTGGGCATCGACGTCAAAAAGGGTGAACAACAAGTTCGCTCCACCATCATCTTCCCTCACTCTATTGGAAAAACCAAACGTGTCGCCGCCATTGTTGCCCCTGCTAAAGAAGCGGAAGCCAAAGAAGCCGGCGCAGACATCGTCGGTGGAGAAGATTTGATCGCGGAAATCGCGCAAAAAGGGAAGGTTGACGCAGACGTCGTGGTCGCAACCCCAGACATGATGGCCAAAATGTCCAAAGTCGCCAAAGTCTTGGGTCCTATCGGCCTCATGCCTAACCCAAAGACCGACACGGTCGGACCAAACGTCAAAAAGATGGTGGAAGAAATCAAAAAAGGTAAGGTTTCATTCAAAAATGACACCAGCGCCAACATCCACCAAGCGATCGCGAAAGCCTCGTTGGATGCGGCTAAAATCACAGAAAACCTCAACGTTTTGGTAGAAGCCGTGAAAAAGAACAAACCCGCTTCCGCCAAAGGCAGCTACCTCAAATCCGTCACTCTTACCTCCACCATGGGTCCCGGCATCCGCATTGATCCAGCCATGTTTGCCTAATAACAAAAGGCAATAAAAAGACTACGCTAACAACGTAGTCTTTTTATTGACGAACAGGCCAAAATCTGGAATGCTTAGGTCAGGAGAACCAGATGAACTGGCCAAAAAGAATTACAGATCAAAACCTGCGCTTCGTTACGCTCCTCGCGATCGCCGCCCTCGTTGCCATCGTAGTTGGTAAAACGATCTGCTACTTCATTTACTAGCACAATACATCGCGTTTACTTGCGAGACCTCTCTCGCTCATCTCCCCGAGATCATTTACATGGTTTCGGGGAGATGTGTTTGATGCACACACATGCATACCCCGTCAAGTACCCCCATCTTGACCAGGAGATTGGTCAGTTAGACCATACGCGCGCAAGGAGGTTCTGGATGAACAACGTAGGAATTTTTGGCATCGGAATCGTGGCACTGCTGATGGCGATGGCCAGCAGGACGGGGAATGATGCACAGGGGTCGGAGGAGAGGGTCGCAACCCGCCAGCTGCTGGCTACACTCCACGCGGTCGAAGACAGCGTTCGTGGAGATCATGGGATCGTGGAGATCCGCGTATTCACGATCGGAGACGCAGGGTGCGCAACGCGATCTCCCCTGCTCTGCCGGATCCCGCTGGACAGGAATCGGCTCGAGATTACCGACTACGCGTGCCCCCGCCTCTTCCAGCAGGTACTGCAGACGAGAGGAGTGACGGCGATCGAAGCCGTACGCACCAACAACGGACCCAACGGACGCATGAGCGACCTCGAGAACATCATCGCGCCGCTGGAAGATCCCCCTCCCCCTCCCATCCCCGTCTGCCACTAACAGACACGGATCGGGACGACCAGCCCTCTTAACCCCGCTCTTTCTTCTCTCTTCGACGAGGTACTCCTCGTCCATCTCCCCCAGGGTATTCTGTACCCTGGGGGAGATGCTTTTCATCCCTGGACTCATAGGCTAAGCTGCCGCCATATTCCTATGCCCGCATCTCAAGGCGCTCTCCCCTACCAAACGATCCGTGAACTCATGGCAAATGGAGCCGTGCGCGGCGTGACACAAGAGGTAGCCGTCCAGCCCGCCTCGCTAGACCTTTCCTTAACCGATGAAATCTATCGCGTGCGTGGCTCGTACCTCCCTCGCAAAGGCGAGTCCATCGAAGACATTTTAAAACGCGGTTTGCTCTTCAAACACAACGCCGAACAACCCCTCGAGCACAACGGGATCTATCTCATCAAGCTGGCGGAGTCTTTGACGCTCCCAGTCGACATTCACGCCGCTACGAGCAATAAAAGCTCTTCCGGTCGTATCAATTTACGCGCACGCCTCATCGCCGATGGCGTCCCCCGTTTCGACGACATCCCTGCGGGCTATAGCGGCTCGCTTTGGCTCGAAGTCAGTCCCAAATCCTTCCC
>CAZIQG010000064.1:0-663 GCA_964541725.1 uncultured Gammaproteobacteria bacterium | reverse complement strand
TGTACGCGTCCATGCTGGTGACCGTATCAACCAAATGCGTTTTTATCGCGGAGATGCCCGCCTTTCACCAACAGAACACAACGCTATCTTCAATCAATACCGTCTTCTTCGTGCTCTTGATGGAAAAGATATTCCAAATAATGAAGATTATGTCGGTCGCGGAATCACGATGACCGTTGATCTACACTCCCAAGAACGCATCGGCTGGCGTGCCAAAACTGCGCCAGAAGCCGTCCTCGATACCGCCAAATTTGATCACGATCCGGCCGCCTTCTTTGAAGACATCTCTCGTCCAGAAAACGAAGAACTCGTTCTTCACCCAGGTGATTTCTACATCCTCTCAACTCGTGAACGCATTATCACTCCTCCAGAATTCTCCACGGAAATGGTTTCTTATGACGCCTCCAAAGGCGAGTTTCGTTCACACTTTGCCGGGTTCTTTGACCCAGGCTTCGGTTGGCGAGAAAAAGATGAAGAACGAGGCACAATCGGAGTCCTGGAAGTCGAATGCTACGGCCATCCGTTCGTCTTACGTGATGGTCAACCCATCTGTCTCATGGTCTACGAGCACATGCTGGAAGTTCCACAAAAACTCTACGGCTCCGACTTAAAATCTAACTACAGCCAACAACAAGGTCCAAAACTCGCTAAATGGTTTAAAGC
>CAZIQG010000063.1:0-6117 GCA_964541725.1 uncultured Gammaproteobacteria bacterium | reverse complement strand
TCGCCTGCTTCATGGGTGCTTGGTAGGCGTTGTTTGCGGCGGTTGTGGCTTGACGGTAAGCGGTTTGGGCTTGGGTGAGCGCCGCGCGGAAGGCTTTATTTGCGGCGGCGCGCTCGTCTTTGTTGGTTGCGTTGCATTTTTCTTTCCAGGTCGCCTCTGCTGCGTTCACAGCCGCGCGACGGACGTTAATAGCTTGGTCATGAGCGGCGCGACGAGTTGCGAGAGCTTGGGTTTGCATCTTACGGAAATCTTGCAAGGCAGCATCTAACACATTGCGACGGTTTTGGATCGCGATGCTCATGGAGACGCGGTAATATTCGACCGCGCGTTTTTGGGCGTCGTTCTTCGCCACGCGTTCATCTTGTTTCACTTCGCGTTGCATGCGAGCAGCATCTGCTTCGGCGCGGCGAGTCTCTAGCCTTGTATCAACATCGGCCTGCGTCTTAGCAATCCGTTCGTCAGCCGTGGCGCGAGCCGTTAAGAGCTTCGCATCTGCTTCGGCGCGGGTGCGTTCAAGCCGGGCTTCGAAGTTGGCAATGCGGTCCGTACAGGTAACCGTTGGTGCCATGACCGTTGAAGACGCATTACTCTCAGCTAAAACGGCGACGGGAGAGGCGAGGGCAGCGGTTAATAAGCTTGCGGAGATCAATGATATAAAGGATTTGTTCATATAAGAGATATGATGAAGGAAAGCGTAAAAGTCTACAAGTAGATATACCGTCGTTCTTTCAAAATGTTACAAAAAGCCATTTATTGAGAGGCTGATATTTGAGAATCGGTCGCATCCACATCCGGGAGATTCATACGGCGCTTCCAGACACGTTCCTTGACTAGGCGTAGGAGCTCTTGCCATTCATGGATGCGTGTAAGATGCGCTACCAGGCCGTACGTAAAGGCGCAAACGAGCCCGGAAGCTCCTGTTTGCAACAGGACTTGCCACACAAAACGGAGGGGGAAAAGCGTGCCAATGGCATGACGGACGAGATAGCCCGCGATAAGACTCGTAAGCAATGCCAGCACGAGCTTCCAGACATCTTTCCAAGAATGTTTATATTCTATTATTTTATGTCGTACCAACAGCCAATACAACCCAATCCCCTGCACCACCGCGGCTAACGAAAAAGCGACGGCCAACCCAGCGACCCCGAAGTGGGCACGGAACAAGAAGGCGGCGGCAATATTCACGACTTCTGCGACGACTCCGACGAGAAGAGGGATGCGTGCGTTTTGATAGGCGTACCAAACACGGGCAAAGAGCGGCACGAGGGCTTGAGCGGGTAAGGAGACGGCAAACCATCCGACCAAGAGAGCCGTTTGGCGCGTATCGTTCCAATCAAAGGCTCCTTGACCGAGCAATAAACGTACGACTTGAGCTCGCAGAAGAATGAGCCAAGCAGCCAAAGGCAAGATCAGGAACAGAACCTGTCTTGTTACCGTGGCTACGATCTGACTCGTCTGCTGGCGATCTTGTTTGGCGGCGGCTTCTGCTAACGCAGGCAAGGCAGCCACGGCGAACGAAATTCCGATCAAGCCAAGCGGGACACTTTGAACATTGTTTGCGAACGATAAAACGGAGACTGAGCCATCGCCGAGAGAAGAAGCAAGCGCGAGAAGAATGAGCAGATTTAACTGCGTAATGGCGAGACCGAGTGTGCGTGGCCCCATGAGGACAAGTAAACGACGTAAGCGAAGATCGTGACGCTTGGGAAGCGCGCATCGTAAGGCGTGCGCCCGTAAAACAGGCCAAGCCTGTATCACAGCATGAAGGCCCGCCCCGATAACGACCCCGACGGCGACCCCGCGAATACCAAAGGAAGGCGCCAGACAAACAATCCCAAAGATAATCCCGAGATTATAAAAAACCGGCGCGAGGGCGAACGCCAAGAACCGCTTTGTGGCCTGCAGCACCCCTCCCATGACGGCAGATAACGCCAACAACAAAGGTGAGAGCGCCATGATGCGCGTAAGGGTAACGGTTTCTGCGGCTTGAACCGAGGAGAATCCTGAGACGGTCGCCGGTACAATCCAGGGAGCCGCTATGATCAAAAAAATACAGACAAACAACATCACCCCGGCGACAAGACTTAATGTTCGTCCTGCAAAGTGTGCGGCTCCCTCCTCCCCTTCTTGCTCTCGGCATTCTGTAAGAACAGGAATGAAGCCTGCCGTGAGCGCGCCGACAATGAGTAAATTATACAACGCATCTGGCCAGCGAAAGGCCGCGTAATAGGTATCTAAGGCCGCTCCCGCGCCAACAAGGGAAGCGAGCAAGCGATCACGTACCAGACCAGCGACACGCGAAAGCAGGGAGGCGATGCCCAAAAGCATCGCAGCGGATGTCACGTGCGTGGTTTGACGATGAAATAACAGCGGTAAAAAACGGAGCATGTCTTAAAAATCGAACGGATCAGGCGGGAGTTCTAAGGTCGCGAATAATTGGTCACCTTCGACCGTGAGAGAAATCGGGGTCAGCATACTGCCCGCTGGAGCTTGCCCGTGGAGCACCGTGCCATTTGCAGGGTCAAACTCGGCTTCATGCCAACGACAACGAAAACGAGGTACACCTCCCACCTGCTTGAGTTCAACGGGTCCGCCCATGTGGGTGCACTTATTTACAAAGGCCTTAATAGTACCGCCATCATTATACGCAATCCCCTGCGCAAGCCCAAACCGAAAGGCTTTGGTATGTCCCGGCAAGATTTCGCCGACACGGGCAACGGCTAATTTTCGCGTAATCGCCATAGCAAAATTTTATTTTATTATTTTTTATAACGACGTAAAATGTCGGCCACAATCATGGCGGTTTCGTCTGGATAGTCAACAGGGATGCGCTCATCACTCGTAAGCCAGGATTCTACTTTTTCAACAAAGTCTCCCCCCACATCTTCGAGCGTAGCGACTCCCATGCGACGAAGCGCTTCCGCATTACACAGCTGTTCATACTGACCCTTCATCGGGATGACGAGTAACTTCTTCCCCAAAAAGAGGGCTTCCGCAGCCGTTTCAAAGCCGCCCGCCGTAATAACTCCGATACACGTTTCTAAACTGGTTAAGAATTTTTCTGCGTTCACAGGAGAAACGCTCACATTCCCCTGCTCATAGGGAGCTTGGACATGCTTAGAGAAGACCTTCCACTCAACCCCGCGAATGCGTTGAAATTCGCGCGCGAGGAGACGATCGTCATGCGCTGGGAGATAGACGGTGACGTGAGGACGCTCAACGGGTGTGAGATGACGGATCTCGCTCCGGATGATAGGTGTATGGATGAAGGTGTCGTAACGCCGGAAATGGAACCCGATGGTTTCTGTGCCGGGAGCAAAGTAGCGCAGGATGAGTTCTGAGACGCTCGGGCCATCAGAAGGACGTGGAGTTTTTGGTGACAAGAACGCGGCTTGATTACTCATAGCCACACAAGGAACATGATGGAGCTGTGCCGCCCAGGCACTAATGGGCTCGAAGTCGCTGATGATAAGGTCGTAGTTCTTGACGGGAAACGAGCGGATATTTTTTATAAAACTCGTAAGATGCAACTCTTTGAGAGTCCGAGCATAATCAATGCCTCCATTTTTTCCAAAAAAGAACCCGAGGCCGTCGAGCTTATATGTCCAAGGCTCACCAAGACTTACCTCTGAGTGGAGGCCGCTTACGAGCGTATCTACCTGCTGCTCATATTCTTTAAGACACTTAAACACATCGCGCGCCCGGCTAATGTGACCATTTCCTGTTCCTTGAACAGCGAGAAGGATACGCATACCAACGCCAGTACATCATCTTATCCAGTAATCGTCGATACCTGATTCTGGATATTTTTTTATCGACTTAGGATCGCCCAACTCGCAATCCCAGCTGCTACTGCAACGTTCATTGATTCTTTCACTCCTTGTTGTGCGATTTTAATCACTCCTCCATCACACGCGGAGAGCAGGGAGGGGGGAATCCCGGTTACTTCCGTTCCCAGGAGAAGAGCGAGACGATCAGGTGCTGCGAAATCTTTGAGATCAATGGCCTCTGAAGTGAGTTCGAGCGCGTAGATAGGGACACCTGCTTTTTTCAAAGTCGCCATGACTTTTTCTACATCCGTGGACTGCTCCCAGACAACAGAGCGTTCAGCCCCTAAGGCAACTTTGCTGATTTTTTCATCAGGTGGGGCAGGGGTATAGCCCGTGAGCCAAAGCTTGGATACCCCTAAAGAATCCGCCGTACGAAACAGCGAACCAACGTTTTCTCGCGAGCGAAGATCGTGGGCAATAAGATGAAGTTCACGCATACAAACTTGTCTGAAAAAAATACGACCTTGGGAGTGTCCCAAGGAGGTGAGGAGGGGGTGGAAGATGGAGATCAGTCGAACCAGGGCGGGGAGTGGCTGTTGCGACAGATGAACCGGGGCTCGCTGGGAGCAGGAGGCGGCTCATGCCGTGGTTCGGCACGAGCACCTTCGGTAGGGGTGGGTTCTTGCTCTTCTGAAGCATCGATACGAGGATCACGATCTGGTTCAGCACTCATGACAATACTCTCCTTTCGTCATTTATTTCATCAAAAATATCGATACCCGTCAACCCGAAGAAGAAGCTTTATCCCTAACACTAGCGATATATTGAGATTAAACACGTCTTTATCAACGCTCTCTTCTCTGCGCTAGACGAATAACCCATTTCCCGCTACGCTCCGGGCATGAAATTTGGAGATGACTTACAAGGACGGATTGAGCGCATGGATGAAAAGGGCCGTGGTGTTTTTACGTATCAAATGCCGCATGCGGCGGATGGGACGCGACAGGTCGTCGTTCCATTTACGACCGTGAGCGATGAGATAGACGCGACCTTTATGAAACGTGACCAAGGAAATTGGATCGCGAATCTCAAAGAAGTTACACATCCATCCCCAGATCGTGTCACGGCTCCCTGCCCACATGCAGGCGTTTGTGGTGGCTGCTTATGGCAACATATGAGCTATCCGGCGCAGCTTGAATTGAAGCGGACACAAATCAATCAAGCTCTAGAACGGGCAGGTCATGACGAACGGATTAAAGAGGTTGTCCCGTCGACGAACACACTCTACTACCGTAATCGCATGGATTACGTTGTCGGTTGGCAAGGGACGGTGGGGCTCAAAGAATACGGTTCCTGGAATCGCTATCTGGATTTGCAGACTTGTTTGCTTTTAGACGATACGACACCGATCATTCTTCAACATGTTCGTGACTGGATGAAAGAGCAGACGCTTTCTGCCTGGGATGCGCGTCGGCACACGGGGTTGATTCGGTATTGCGTGATTCGTTTGGGTCGGAATACGAATGAACGGATGGTGACGATTATCGTCAAAGATGCGGCTGCGATTTCTGAGGCGGCTCGCAAGGGACTTACAGATCGACTTGCTCCTCTTACGACGACGCTCTATCTCGGGGAGAATCAGGAGATTACGGATTTATCTCTCGCGAAGACACTGACGTTGCTTCATGGCAAGGAATATCTCAGCGAGGAAGTAAATGGACTTCGGTATCTTGTGCATCCGAACTCCTTTTTTCAAACGAACTCGGACATGGCCGCTACCTTGCAAACGACGGTATTACGTTTTCTAGGCCTTGATCGAGCCGCTCCCTCCTCCCCTTCTCCCTTCGTCATGGACTTGTATTGTGGATCAGGATTCTTTGGGATTGCCTGTGCGAAGGCTGGCGCAAGAGTATACGGACATGAATTGGATGCGCCTGCGATTGAACTCGCTCAAAAGAACGCCGTTAACAATAACGTCGCGGAACAAGCAACCTTCGGGGCAGGGCCAGCGGAAGACTTGGACTGGAAAGCGCTTAACCCTGATGCGGTGATTATTGATCCACCCCGCTCTGGGTTACATCCACGGGCGTTGGAGATGTTGTTGGAAAAGAAGCCGCCCACGATCGTGTATGTTTCGTGTAGCTATCGTCGTTTGGTGGAAGAATTGAAGCAATTCAAGACTTTGTATCGCGTGGAAGCGATTGAGGCGCTCGACCTTTTTCCGCAAACTCCACATGTAGAAGTCGTAACCAAACTTGTGCGTATCGCGCAACCTGTTATAGTCAATCTATCTTAATTATCTTGTCATTCTGAACGATGTCGTTTCACCGGCTACGCTCAGAATAAC
>CAZIQG010000062.1:0-6153 GCA_964541725.1 uncultured Gammaproteobacteria bacterium | reverse complement strand
TAGAGCGCCTGGTTTGGGACCAGGAGGCCGCAGGTTCAAGTCCTGTCACCCCGACTCTGAGGAGTATATAAAACAGCAACAAATAAGGCGTAACTCAGTTGGCTAGAGCGCCTGGTGAGGGAGTTAAAGCGAGCGAGCGCAGCTTTAACAGGCGCAGGTTCAAGTCCTGTCACCCCGACTCTGAGGAGTATAGAAGTAAACGATAAAACCACCGATATTCGGTGGTTTTATGCTTTTTTGGACCTACCGCTACTCCCCCAACACCGCGCTCGGCGTCATATATTGCATCCGTGTCATCCCCGCATCATACGAAGACACAACAGGCTCACTCAACACACGATACGCGCCACGGGCAACTTGGTCCAATTCCTTCACTTCTTGCATCCAGCTGAGTCCACGTGCAACCTCATTGGTCACCGGGCGCAAGGTCTTTGGCGCCGTCACGACATACGTATCCACATCCGTTTGGAATTTGACTCGTTCCCCTGGACGATAGGTCACTGCCTCTCCGAAAGGAATTTCCATCATCATGGCACGTGACACCGATTGCACGTTTACAGGTGAGGCAGCATACCAACTTTGATAGGTTTGCTCATCCTGAAATGGGTGACGACGCGCATCCGTTCCAATGTAGTAAAGGGTAGGACGCTGCATAAGCGGGTCAAGCTCGATCGTTTGCACAACCGTGTTTGCAGCAATTCCCAATCGCGCCAAGATCGCCTGTCGTTCAGAGATGATCAAAGAAGAAGGCGCAGCAAACGGCGCTAAGGAAATAGCACCCGTTCCGTTTGTCGAACAACCACACGTAGAAGATCCTTCTGCAACTGAAATCATCACAGAGGTGATAGCTCGCATATCAGCTGCATCACTCACTTCTGCCTGAAAAGAATACTGACCAGCCGCTTGTGGCACGCCTTCGATCACACCAGCTGAAGTAAATCGTAATCCAGCAGGCAATCCTCCTTGAACCATCCGCCAACGATACGGAGCCAATCCTCCCGAAACTCCGACAACCGGCTCCGTCGAAAAAGCAACTCCCACAACTCCTCTGCGCGATCCAGCCGCGGGAACAATAACAGGAACAGGGCTCGCCGGTTGAACATCCATCGTCACCAAAAAGCCCTCATTAACTTGCGTCCCAGAGGCAGAAAAAGGCAAAGCGGTAAATTGCCAACGACCCGCCTCGGTTGGCACTCCGCGTAAAACCAAGTTACGGTTTTGTGTGACCACACCCCGCAAACCTGGAGGCAAAATCACAGAAGGCGTCGAAGTCGACACCTCCCAAGTGTAAGGCTCATCCTGCCCAGATGCACCTGGCACCATTCCCTGATACGAAATACCAACCTGCGCAGCAGGAAGCATAAATGACTCAGCAGCGGCGACCATCCCAGGTAAACATGCCCACCCAAGCCCCAAAGCGATAAAGGCGCCGAAACGCGACCAGCGCAACAATCCATCCAACATAATTGAAATGTGAAGAATAAACACCGTACTCAGTAAGGGTAGTACACGGTAAACCAATCTGACAAGCGCCAAACGTTGTGTAACAAGCGAACTTCCGTTACCGTGCCTCGTATGCCCACCTATCCTAAACTTTCCCTTAAACCAGGCAAAGACATCCCTGTCCGCGCCGGCCACCCTTGGATTTTCTCAGAAGCCATAGAAACTCCCTTTAAAACTCCTTTAAACCTGGGCCTGGGTGATCTCGTCGAGGTCACCGACCATCGTGGCAAAAGCCTTGGGATTGGTACCTGGAACGCCAACACCTCAATCCGTATCCGCCTTGTCTCCAAAGATGCGACAGACATCATCGACGCAGCGTTCTTCGCTAAGCGTCTACAAGCACTTGATACGTGGAAACGCACTGGTCTCCCCGCTCAAACCACTGGCTATCGCATCGCCCACGCCGAAGCGGATGGACTCCCTGGCCTCATCGTCGATCGCTACGACAATGTCATCGTGTTTCAATTACATACTGCTGGCATGGATCGCTTGCGCAACGAAATCATCGCCGGGATCACTCAAGCTTTTCACCCCATCGCCATCGTTGAACGATCGGATCTCGACGTTCGTCGCATCGAAGGATTAGAAGATGGTCCTGTTCTCGACCACGTTTTTCCACAAGGAATGGATGAGCAAGATCAACCGCTCTGGACAGGTCAGGCCAAATTCCAAGAATACGGCCTCACCTTCACCGCCGATGTCTTACGCGGCCAAAAAACCGGCTTCTTCCTCGACCAACGCGAAGCCCGCCACATGGTTCACGCGCTCGCAAAAGATAAGCGTGTCTTAAATTTATTCGGCTACACCGGCACGTTCAGTGTTCATGCTGCCACGGGCGGAGCGATTTTTGTCACAACCGTCGACATCTCTCGTCGCGCTCTCGAAAGCGCCGAAGAACAATTCGCTCTCAACAACTTAGAACCGGGCGACGACTCCAAATATCTGTTCTTAGAAGCCGACGTCTTCGAACTACTCAACGAATCAGAACTTCCTGGCGCACCAAATGATCTGATCATTTGTGATCCACCCGCGCTTGCGAAAAACGCTAAACACGTTCCACAAGCCATGAAAGCGTATGCGGAATTAAACGCGGCCTGCTTTCGCCATCTCTCTCCTGGCGGCATCCTCGTCACAAGCTCCTGCTCTGGTCGCGTCACCCCAGAAGACTTCCGCACCATGCTTCGCATCGCAGCAGGGCAAGCTCGTCGCGACGTCCGCATCCTCGACTGGATCACCCAACCCATAGACCACGCCGAACGCATTGCGTTTCCAGAAGGGAGATATTTAAAAACCGCTATTTTAGAAGTAACGGATACCCTTAAATAAAAAGAATGAGCGTGCCAGAGGGTGAGTCCAGCGAGACTCATTCCTTACTGACACGCTCTAGTTGGGGTGGCCAACCCCTAGAAGACTAGGCCTTCTTGCTGCCCCTGTTCTTGCAGTGCTTGCGCGCCGACGACGTCGGGGCGTGCAAGCAGCCCTTGCCGTAGGGGCAGCGGGGGTCGCCGCCGCAGACGGTGTTGCCGACCATGCGGTAGGTGCCGATGGTGATGCCGGAGAGTGACGGAGGCGCGAGGTGCCGGGTGTTCATGAGGCTTCTCCTGCACGGAATGGACGAGGGTACGAGTCGAATATCCTCTTCAATACAGCTCAAAAAGCTACACTAAAGAAGGAATTCGACTTACAAATATACTCCTTTTTAGCTATTTTGTCAATACAGCCAACCCTCCTTTAAACCCTACTTGCCAGCCGAAAAAATTTTGTTTATAGTTAGCCCACAAATCCATAGGCGGGTGTCGTATAATGGCTATTACCACAGGTTTCCAACCTGTTGACAGGGGTTCGATTCCCCTCACCCGCTCCATCCAAAAAACATCCTAAGTGGATGTTTTTTGCTATACTCCCCTTATGAATATCTCTCCCTTAAAAATCGTCATCAGCCTTGCCGCTATTGGCGGCATCGCCTGGCTCCTCTTCGGCTTTTTCGGCATTCAAGCGCTGTTCACGAATAGGATTGTAAACGAAGAGGTGCCTCTCATCGCCATGGAAGATCCCTCTAAGCCCATGCTGGCGGAAACACCTACCTCCACCCCTGCCAAAACAGATCAGGCCCCGCTCGTACCCACGACCCCCACACCTACCCAACCGCAAACCCCTCAAGCTCCCAGACCCCCCACTCTCACACGCCTTGCTCAAGGTACATTCAGCCAAGGCGATAGCACCTACTCCATCAAAGGCAACGCTACGATCACCGAAAAAGACGGCATCAGAACCGTTTCCTTAACCAACTTTGACGTAACCAATGGCCCTGATCTCTTCGTCTACGTCGTACAAGCCACCAGCGCAGAAAATCAGACCGTCAAAGATGCCGTTCAACAAAAACAATTCATCAACCTAGGAACACTCAAAGGAAATAAAGGGAATCAAACCTACACCCTTCCTTCAGACCTTGTCTTAGATAAAGATTCTCTCATCACAATCTGGTGCCGTCGCTTCGGCCGCCACTTTGGGTCTGCGGATCTAACTCTCACCCCTTAACGTACGTCGCAAACTAAAAACCCCTCAACGGGGTTTTAGTCATGCTTCGTCTTATATTTTAGCGTCCAGTCCCCGTTTGAGATCCTGGATTCCCCATGCCCCGTCCATTCATAGAACCCATCATGCCACGAGGCCCACGGCGTCCAGACCCCATCTGTCCACGTTGACCGCTCTCAGCTCCCGTTTGGCCTTGTTCCTGCGGACCATTCATGCCCATACCTGGACCACCATGACCGCCGCGTCCACCTTGATTCCCCATAATGAGAGGGACATACGAACGATCTAAGCCCTGTGCCGTAACCCATGCTTCAAGCTCCGTGCGATACGCCTCCATCAGCTTACGGCATTCTTCTGGGGTTAATTTACGCGCTGCCTCATGTTTAAGCTTAGCTTCCGCCATTTTGGCAACAATCGCGTTCTTTTGCGCTTCCGTTAATTTACCTGCCGTCACCTGTGCCGTAAGGCGTGCCGTTACACGAGCCACGTCTTGAGTTTCATGCTGTGCGCGCTGTTCTTGGAAGAACGAGATGAGATCCGTCTCGTTCAAGTTAAAGCGCTTCACAAGGGCTTGGATAAGCGTCTGTTGCGGATCCCGGAAGGTCGTATCCGCTGTAGGGGTGGCAGCAAAGGCCGGCACGGCGATAGAAGCGGCTAATCCAAAACCTGTCATCCCAAGAAGAACGCGACGAGTAAAATTCATATACATTGTAGAGTTAAGAGAATGAGTGAGGAGCTCCACAAAGGTATACGCACGCCCTGAAAAGAGTTTGCAACTATCGAAGAGGCGGTCGCGCTGGTCGTCTATACGGGCGTAGTTTATTAGCTTCAAATTCACCGGGGCGTATCAGTGTTCCCTCTAGCAACACCTCTGCATCCACGGGTGGAAATGGAAAATCTGCCTTGGCCGCGCGTCTGACTGTCCAAGGTTCACGTTTTGGCCCCATCAAACGAAACGAATCCACCTCGACCTTGATGACACGACCAAACAAGACCCCTTCCTCTGGACGCGGCAACGGTTGGCCCGGGATAAATCGGTCACGCATATGCGGAGGCAAACGCTTGCCAAATGACTCTTGTACACGCTCTGGCACACGCGAGGCATAGAGCCCAAGCCCAATCAATGACATGGCTAAAAAGACAAACCCAACAATCGTAACAAAAGAATAGCGATACAAGCGCGTCCCACGACGAAGCAAGATCACTTCCAACACACCAAACAAGATGAGCAAGACAACCCAGATAACAGGGATATATTCCAAAAGCAGCCGTAAAATCCCTCCGAACGAAGAGGCGCGTAAAAACTGAAGATCGATCTTAAATGCCGCTAATAACAATAACGATCCCAAGATACCTGCGCAGACAATCGCGAGCCCTAAGACCACGAACAACATCCCCTGTCGCAATAAAATCATCCAACGCGGAACCGGACGGATATGCTCCGTTTCAATCTTTTGCAACAGTTGTTGAGAAAAATCGTCGTTCATACAATGGGCGCATGATGCGCGAGCCGTTCTTGTAACAACTTCTTGGCACGGCTGAGCAAAGAAGCAATCGTTCCTTTTGGTTTTTTCAAAATATCGATCATCTCTTCATACGTCCGCTCTTCCAGGTAAAACAAGGTAAACGCTTCACGATATTGAAGAGGAAGTTCTTCAATCGCGCGCTTCACTTCTCCTAGATGCAAATCGTGCCCCAACACTTCATGAGCCGAAGACGCAATCCGATCCCACTCATCCGGCTCTAAAGAAAACATCTGCGGACGGGTCTGCTTTTTGCGCAAAGCATCAATCGCGGTATTACGCGCAATTTGATACGCCCACGTCGAAAAAGCAAACGAAGGATCAAAGGCATTCAAATTCCGATACAGGCGCAAAAACGTGTCCTGTAGAACATTCTGCAAATCCTCATGCTCAAAAAAATACGACCGTCGCAAAAACGCATACAACCGCCCAGAATAACGGTCCACAAGCATCTTAAACGCGGCCGGCGAACGCTGCGCTTCTCGCACCAGCTCCGCATCAGCCACCTCTTTAGACGGTTCCATCCCAGGCATGCACTCCATTATACGCACAAATTAGGGAAAGTTTGCACGATACGATAAAAACGATGGTT
>CAZIQG010000061.1:0-6422 GCA_964541725.1 uncultured Gammaproteobacteria bacterium | reverse complement strand
TGGAACCCGACTCACGTAAGTGGGCGAGGCGGGGGATGGCCGGTTTTTGCAATTCTACACTACGCGACAACTGGGAAAGCGCGATGACAGGCACATTAAGCTCACGCGCAATCGATTTTAACCCACGCGTAATTTCGGCCACTTCTTGGGTACGGTTTGATTCACCTCCGCTTTTATTTCGGCTTTCCATGAGCTGTAAGTAGTCGATCACGATCAGACCCAGGCCATGTTCCATCTGCAAGCGTCGGCATTTCGTGCGGATCTCCATGATATTCGCATTCGCCGTGTCATCAATATAGATGGGTGCTTCGGAAAGAATGCCCAAGGCATGCCCAATCCTGGGAAAATCATCATTTCCAGGATCTTCGGAAAGTTTACCGGTACGCATCTTCCATAGGTCCACATTTGCCTCCGCACAAATCATACGGTCAACTAACTGTTCCTTAGACATTTCTAAAGAAAAAAGTCCAACCGCCACTTTACTTTTCACCGCTGCATGACGAACGAGGTCCAACGCAAACGAACTCTTTCCACAGGCCGGACGTGCCGCCAAGATGATCAAGTCACTTTTTTGCAATCCACCCAGCAACTGGTCAAGGTCAGGGTAGCCAGTCGAAATGCCACGCAGTTTACCCTTTTCGCGATGCAATTCATCAATGCGGTCAAAGGCATCCGCTAAAACATCACGGATGACGGTAAACGAACGCTTTAAGAATCGTTGTGAAACATCAAACAAGGTGCGCTCCGCTTGGTCGAGAAGGTGTTCCACATCCTCCACTTCTTCGTATCCAAGCGCCGTAATTTCGCCCGCCGCTTGCAAGAGCCGACGCAGGGTAGCCTTCTTTTGAATAATCTCTCCATAGTGGACGACGTGGCTAGAAGTGGGGACTCCATTGGCAAGCGCGATGAGTTCAGCCCGTCCACCGATCTGTTCAAGCTCTCCACGTTCCGTCAGACGGTTGCCGAGTGACAGCAAATCAATTGGTTCGTTACGCCGATAGAGGTCGAGCATGGCCTCGTAAATACGACGATGTTTATCGGCATAAAAATCCTCTGGGCCAAGCATGTCCGCCACCTTAATCATGGCGTCTTTATCCAAGAGAAGAGAGCCTAAAAACGACTGTTCTGCTTCCAGATTCTGGGGAGTGAGTCGTTCAAGGTTGGCCATATAGGCGCATCTTAGGTGGCAGGGCTAAAGGAGGCAAGAGACTAAGGTGGGGGTAGGGTGTGAGCTTCATGTGGGGAACCAAAAAAGAACAAGAAGATCGAGGTTATACACAGTGTCACTCGTGAGGAGGGGTGAGATCTGCTATACTATCCTCATATCGTTTTTTCGAACCTTCTATGAAGATTACTGTCTATTCCACTCCTACCTGTCCGTATTGTAAGCTCGTCAAAGATTACCTGCGCGAGAAGCAAATGCCCTTCGAAGAAATTGACGTCGCGGCCAATGGCGAAGCGGCCAAAGAAATGGTCAAAATTTCCGGCCAGATGGGCGTCCCTGTCGTAGATATTAACGGTCAAATTATTGTCGGATGGAACAAGCAAGCCTTGGAAGATGTGCTCACACATCAAAAACACGCCCTCGCCGCTTAAGTTTTCGCTCAACAAATAAAACACCCACGACATGCGTGGGTGTTTTATTTGTTCTTATCGGGAGCACGAGGCGATACAAGCCGTCTCATCTGCAGGGCATTGTTGCAAGGCTTTTGAGGTTTGAGCAACCTTCATACAGGTGATGCGAGCACGGGAACAGGCGTTGACGCATTCTTCATCTGCCACACTCTTAGACGGTGCAGAGGGTGTAATGGGCGTTGGAATGAACGTTTCTTGGGGAGAAGGATTGTTTTGTACAGGAGGAGTCATTGGAATGACAGGAGTCGTAGGAATGACCGTTCCACCTGTTGAGTTCTGTCCACGAACAGCTGCGGTCAAGGCGCGGACTTCGCTGCGTAATTCGTTAATGGAATGCTCTAAGTCGATCGTGCGTTGGTAGAGCGAGTGGTTACGCGCTGCTTCGCTATGAGGGGCAAGGTCATCAATGGTGGAATTGGCTTGTCCTACTCCAACAGCGGCCGTCAAATTTTTCACCTTGCAATCAAGTAAGCTGAGGTTCAAGAAGGCGGCGTAGACTGCACGTCCAACTTGTCCAAGCGTAAATTGGCGAGCCGTGAGCTGTGCGCTCGTGCTAGGAAGATCGGCAGCGCCATATGCATTGGAACAAGGGAAGATAACCGTTGGGACACGAATATCTCCAAATGGGTTTACCGTCGGAGCAAATACTTGAGCGTGACTAGGAACTGCGGTGCTCGCCAACGCAATAATGGCGAAAACAGGAATTGCAAGACGCTTCATCATAGATCTTGGTTAAGGGTAAGGTGATATCAAGTATACGGTACGCGATAGAAAGATGCGAGAACGTTTAGGCTTTGCCCAAGGTCTTCTCGCCTGGGTTCCATTCCATCGGACACAGGTCGCCGCTCTGAAGGGCTTTGACAACGCGCAACACTTCTTTGACGGAACGACCAACCGAGCCAGAGCTAATCAAAGAATATTTCACCTTGCCTTCTGGATCGATGATGAAGAGGCCACGTTCGGCTAATCCATCTTGCTCGTTGAAGACTTGGTAGTCACGCGAGATCGCATGCGTCGTATCCGCAAGGATCGGATAGGTGACGTCCGCAAGGTCGCGTTCAAACCACGCTTTGTGGCTCCATTCCGAGTCCGTCGAAGCAGCCAAGACCTTACAGTCGAGAGCGGAGAACTCGGCTTCGTGTTGTGAAAAGCCTTTCAATTCTGTTGGACAGATGAAGGTAAAGTCGCGTGGGTAAAAGAAGAAGACGAGCCATTTGCCTTTGTAATCAGATAAGCTGACTTTGGTAAAATCGTTATTGTCCTTGTTGCTGCCTTTCTGATAGGCGGTTACGTTGGAAAAATCAGGAGCTTTGGTGTCAACTTGGATCATATATAGTGAAGTATCGCGTATCGAGTATCATGTATCGAGCGACGAAAAGTGGGGTATGTCCGCATTCTCGATACTGGATACACGATTCTCGATACTAAATTAATTAGCGTTTTGCGCTCGTAAATAACTCGCTCGCCTTGTTCCAATCAAGGTGCTTCCACCATTCAGCAATGTAAGCTTTGCGGTCAGAGCCGTAGTCCATGAAGTAGGCGTGCTCGTACACATCAAGGACGAGGACAGGCATACAGCCCCAAATCCCGCCCTGATTATGGCTGTCTGCGGTGTAAACGCGCAGCGCTTGTTCGTGCGTGTCCCAACACAGGACAACCCAGCCACGAGCGGCCATGCCACAGGCAGAAAAGTAGGCGAGGAAGTTTTCTAACGAGCCGTATTGTGTCGTGAGGGCTTCGACAAGAGCGCCGCTTGGCTTCCCATCGCCACCAAGGACATCGAAATACCATTCATGCAGGTACACGCCATTCACCGCGAAGGTTTCCCCATCTTTAAGGCCGCGCAATTCCGAATACGATTGGTTGGCGCTAGAGACATCGCCACCATGAGATAAGGCGGCTAACTTTTCTTGGATCTCTTTCTTCTTGGCAACGTATCCCGCGTATAATTTATCGTGATGGACGGTCAGGGTCTTCTCGGAGATCCCATCGAGCCCACCGGAAAACGGTAAAGGTTTTGGTTCATTGGTCATAATAACGTCCATTAAATACTCGACTTCCCATCATCGGGGAGCCGAAACAGCCAAAAAGCCGTCCCATTCTCTATACGCTACAAACAGGCGTCTGTCCACGGGTTTAGAACATGTTCCTAGCATATTCCACGGTCAGTCTTCTCAGGTGGGCTACACCTCCTATACAATAGTCATTATCTATGTTTACACGCTTGATGTGGCTGGGAGTGGCGAGTGTTGGAATGATCACGATGGGAGCCGGGTGCATGCCCTCGTCGCCTATCATGGGGGATGCTCAAGTCGCCCCAGTCTCCTCTGAGGCGGCAACGCAACAGCTCGTTTTCCGTACAGGAGATACGTTTGAAGTCAAGCAAACTTTTTTTGGTCTGGGCGACCTTCCCTCCGTTCTCTGGAAAGCCAAAGAACTAGGTCGCACCGTCAAAGTCGAAGCCTTTGAGCCGAAGCAGACCGCACGTCTTTCTTGGCTCGCACAAACAGAACAAGAGACCCAAGAATCTGCCCAAGCCCGCGCGGCCTATGAGGCGCGCATTGCACAACGCAAAAAAGGCGATGAATACCCGCCACCGCCCGCCGTGCGTAATGAGCTTGTTACAGCACGTGGCAATGTAGAATCTATTGACTTATTGGATAGCCAAACCTTGTCTTTGCCCACCTACTGGACGCCGGGTATTATCGATGTAGCAAAGACACGTAGTGGGATCTGGCTCTCACAAAATAGTTACCGGGAGTTAGAGCGCAGTAGTTCAACCCTCGTCTACTTTGATGTTTCGAGCGACGCCGCTGCGCAACTTCTCAAGTCGTCTAAAGAATGGGTGGAGGCCATCACCCGCTTGCGTAGTCAATCGGCTCGAGTCGCTGACACCCAAGACCCGGCTCGCTTACGTCTTGAAGGGGGGCTCCTCGACTGGCCACTCGTCATCAATGGGAAGCGTCAGACCGTGAAAGCCTGGAAGGCAAAAAACGGCTTCGGAGAATTAATCATTTTAGCCAACCAAGACAATCCTCTCATCTTGAAAACCACGGTAAATCCTGTCTTTCCTGGCATCGGACGCGCTGCTCAAGGCAGCACAGACCTAAACGCCCTCTTTGGGTACGAAATCACCGACCTCACGCTTCCTAGATAAATACCCACTATTTTTCTATGCAACCTTCTCATATTAAGTTATTTCTTCTCATCTTGTTGATGTTAGGAGTGGGCGGATATGTCATGTATTCGACAACTCCCGCCGCGTCGCCGACAAAAAAGGTTGAACTGCCAACAAAAGCTACGACCTCAACGCTTCCCGTAGCGAATGTCACCAATCTTCACATTGAGAAAAATGGCGCGTCCTTAGTTATCACGGGTCAAGCAAAGAATGAAATTGACGCATCATTAACCGGGCTTGAAGTTGAAGTAAAAACAGCTTCCGAAACCATTCGCGGTACCTTCGATCGCATTACGGCGGATGTGCTGGTAGAAAATCGAGCCATGCGTGCAGGAACGGTCGTCGTTGATCTAAAAAGCCTGAATACCGGTTCCGTCGCTACCAATCAGCGTCTACTTAGTTCATTTGGGACGCGGGCTACACAGGAGGTGTATACAAAGGCTACCTATGCCATCACGCGTGTTGATAAGGGAGAAGAACGCGGAGCGGTGGCGGTTGGGATGCTTACCCTAAACCAAGTAACCAAAGAAGTGTCCATTCCATTTGTTCGCGAAGGCGGTGGATTGAAAGGGGGAGCGATGATTGATCTCTCTCAATTCGGATTACAGATCCCTGGCGCAGAGAGCGTTAATCTCCGTTTCTTGTTAGGGGTGAAATAAACTGGTGCATCACTCATAAAAACACCGCTCTCTTATTGAGAGCGGTGTTTTTATGTACGTTCTTACATTTGTTGCGTCACGCGCACCATCCATTTAGGATCGACTGATACTTGCAAATCAAGGTAGAGGCGACGGTTCGTAGAGGCTTGCCATTCTTTGCGTACATCGCTTCCAATCGTTTTAAGCATGCTTCCTCCCGCGCCAATAATCATCCGTTTGTACCGTTCATCCGAGGTGAAAATCATGGCCGCCGCATACATAAGCTCAGGATTCCGCTCCTCAAGCTGTTGCACTTCAACATGGATCGAATAGGGAACTTCCTCGCGCAAATGAAGAAAACATTTTTCACGAATCAGTTCTGCTAACCAGCGAGGATGGGTTAAGTCCGTCCGCTGCTCCGTTGGGTAGTGTGCCTCGCCATCGGGCACGAGCGCGAACAGCGTGTCGACCAAACGATTCACATCAGTTCCGCGCAAGGCAGAGATTTCTAAGGTGCTCAGTTGTCCTACGTCGATGTCACGAGCGATATCTAAAAACGGACGCTGCGCTTCCGTAAGGTCACTTTTGTTGATGACCATGACGATGGGTGTCGTAAGAGCTCGCAGCTTTTGTTGGATCATTTCTTCTTCTGACCCCGGTTCACGGCCTGGATCCACGACATAAATGATCGCGTCGATGCCTTCGAGTTGCGTGTCTACGACTGTGTTTAAGTGCTGCGATAACACATCGCGTTTACCCAAAAAAACACCAGGTGTATCCACGAATACGAGTTGCCCACGTTTCTCGCTAAAAATGCCTCGTACCGGTTCGCGTGTGGTTTGAGGACGGGGAGTGACGATCGCAACTTTTGTGCCGATGAGGGCGTTTAACAAGGTAGATTTTCCAACATTCGAGCGACCAACGAGGGTAACGAATCCAGATTTTTTTGAGGTGGTCATAGAGTGAGGTGA
>CAZIQG010000060.1:0-6422 GCA_964541725.1 uncultured Gammaproteobacteria bacterium | reverse complement strand
TCACCTTCGATCGGATCGGATAGATCCTCGATCTTCGCTTCGCTCGTCAAGGATAACGAAGACAAAAAAGAAAAATACCTGTTCCGCTGCGAGATCCCTCTCCCGCCGTGGCGGGATCGGGATGACGGGGAAAAATAGGTCTAAGCGGTCCCTTGACACTCCCATTGGCGGAGCCAGGTAAGCGAGTTACACTACCAGTGTTTAATTCTTCTTATTTTTTTCTCATCTCTATGATGATGAACTGCTCCAAAGAAAAGTGCGCAGATTGGGCATTATTCTTGCTTCGCCTCGTTGTCGGTATCGTGTTTGTGTACCATGGTTACGGCAAGTTATTTGGTATGGCTCCAGGCATGGAAGGCTTTACCATGATGGTAGGAAAAATGGGCCTCCCAGTCGCTGGCTTCTTTGCCTATGTGGTCGCGATCGGAGAATTTGTCGGCGGTCTCGCTATGCTCGCGGGCGTCTACACAAAATACACCGGTTACTTCTTGGCCTTCATCATGGCCGTGGTCGTCGTGTTCGTCAAAAAGTTTGCCTACCCAATGATTGAATTAGATCTAACGCTTCTAGCAATGTCTTTGGCAATCGCTTGGATGGGTCCAGGCTCCATGGTCATCATGAAGAACGCTCCTGGTGACTCTTCCAACTGCTGCAACAGCAAAGACGGTTGCAAAATGTGCGCTCCTAGCCAGAAAAAATAATCTTCGTTAAAAACCCCTCCGACATCATTCGGAGGGGTTTTTATTTTACGATTTCACAAAAAATCGTGCTAACCATCTTGCCCTCGGAATCACAAACGTCCCCACCATCTCAACACGCCTCCCACCCCATCCTTCTTTGAAACGCGTCACTCCTTCCAAGGACGTTTTATATAAAGGGTGCGTTTTCTCGATAGGATTACACCCCCCAAAATCATACCAACCTGCTCCATTCTTCAACGCCGTTTGAATCGCCTGCCATTGCAGTACATTGGGTGCCTTTACCTCACGCTGCAAAGAAGAAGAGGCTCCATGCAAATACGTCACCGTATCTCCAAACGTCACTTCAATACTCGCCGCCAACACCGTCCCTTCATATTCCGCAAGACGCAACTGAGCCATCCCCAGCTTCACCATCGCAAAAAACGTTTCGCGCAAATATCGGTCACTATGCACCACAATCCCATTCCGCTTCGCCATCTCCTGCGTTAATGATAAAAACGTTGCAAAATCTCGCTCATCAATCGAACAGCGCGTCGTCACCCCCTGCTTTTCTCCCAACTTCACATTGTAACGAGTCTTTGACTCCATCTCTTCCAGTAACTTCGCCTCCGTTTTATCTCGAAGATCAAGCATCCATCGAATGGCAGGATTAAACGATTTAGTAGAAATCCAATTTCGTGAATCGTGAATCGTGAATCGTGAATCGTCACCCACCTCAATCAAAGGCTCAATCCGCAAAAACACCGCCATTCCTCGTAACAATTCTTTTTTCAAAAGCCCCACAACCTCCTCCCATTTCGTTTGTTCCGACAATCTTTGGCTTTTGAACTTTGCGTTTTGACCTACACAAATAGGCCCTCCAGGGACAAACCAATACGCCAATCCCTTCCGCGTTTCTTTGATTGCGTGCGCAATAAATCGAGGCTCGCCATTCTCCTCAATCACAAACCGTTTCACCTCTTTTCCCAGCACCGTCTGCCCCTCCCCCCACGCCCAAGACTGCAAAAACGTGGCATGTGGCACGGATGAAGCCAGCGCATCCCAGGTTTTTTGGTCTCCTTCCTCACGTAATTTCATACTCTAACGAGCGAGATATTTTAACGCTTCCCTCACCCGTTCCGACACATCTTTCGTTTCACTCGAAATCAATTTCACCGCTTCACGCGCATCATGACTGTTATAGCCAAGCGACTGGAGCGCCTCAATCACTTCCACATCGCCACTTGGCATCGACGCCTCCTCCACCAATTGCCCCTTGAGCTCCAAAATGATCTTCTGCGCCGTTTTTTTCCCAACTCCCGGTGCAGAACTCAACATGCCCACATCGCCCTTCATAACCGCATTTCTGACCACCTCCGCGCCCAACGACAAAATATTCGCGGCTGCCTTCGGACCAATCCCAGAAATCGTAATCAAACGTTGAAACAATTCTAAATCGCTCAGGGTCAAAAACCCATACAAGTCACGCGCATCTTCACGAATATGATCATGGATATACAAAAACGTCTCCCCTTCCATCCGCACCTCAGACAAAACAGACGGCGGCAAAAACACCTTGTATCCAACCCCACCCACTTCTAAAAGCGCCCACGCCAGGCTTTTCTCAATCACACTCCCCCGCAAAGATCCAATCATAGACAGAATCCTAACAAGAACGAGCAGCGAGGACAATCAACCTCTCTAAAAACAAAACAAGCTCCCGCAACGCGGAAAGCAAGAGGAAAAGAAAGAACGCTACAGAGAACCCTCGAAGGTCGTGCCACGCTCGACACAAGCGCGGAACCAGATCAGCATCCGCTCCGCCTGATGCTGAGGAATGGTGAGCCCTCCCCCACTCTCGCTCTGACGCTCGAGAACCACCTGCGCGAGACCAACTTCGCAGGGAATACCGAACCAAAAATGGGGCCAAGCATCACGGTTCCAGAAGTCAGGCCAGCTCGCTTCAACCGTACAGGTCGGCATATCCGTCAAAGGCTGGTTGCCAAAAGACGGACGATAGGTGAACCCCAGCATGATGATGGGCTGCCGGCGCGAGCAAAGCGGCCTCGCCAGAAAATCAACGGATCCGACCGTGTAGACCCACAGCCAAACCATAACCTTACAGAAGATGTCCCTATCAACCGTGGTGTAGACGATCTCCAACGCACACGAACCATCCAGCGCCTTAAAACGGACAACCTTCCTGTACTCTCCCACGCAGCATCCACGCGCGGGGACGTAGTCGTCCCGAAACCCGATCTCCTCGAACTGACGACCCAAACCCGGGAAAACCACCCCGGTCATGAACGTCTGAAGAAGAGCGTACACCTCCGGCACACCGATTACAGGCATTCTATGCCTCCTTCCTGCAAAAACCCTAACAAATATCTCAAAAAAATGGAAGTCTCACCCTCATTTCTCACTCCAAAGCCTCTCAAACACCAGCGCCTGATTACGCGCGAGCGTCGCATAATGGATCTCAATCAAATACATCGGCCGACGACTCTTTATTACCAATACGAAGAACGGATAAAGAAGCAACCATCATAAGAAAGAAATTCCCGAGATGGTTACTCAGCAGATTTATTCAAGAGATAGTCCAACAACTCCTTATCCGGTGCGGAGAAATGTTTAAATACCACGACATACACATATTCAGGCGCAGACGGCACGCGAATCACCCGTACCCGGGTAGAAGCCATCACCGGTGTCGCATACGTCGCCACCAAAAACACCACCGCCATGGTCGCGAACGCCACCTGCACCACGCGAAACACATCATCCTTTTTCACCACCGCCACCCTTTCAGGGAGAGAAGTTCCCCATATACCCCGTTCCATATTTAGATGAAGATGTCAAGAACGATCTATGCCTCGCAATACTCCTGCAAAAAATACTTGGTTACAAATAAAGTAAACTCAGTCTTCACCAGACTGAGTTTACATAAATTCTTGCTCACCCAAAATTAAGAAAATCTCTTACCAGACACCCCTCCTTCGGGATGAGGGGAAAACCTCTTCCTATAAACTGATAACTGCCCTACTTCCCAAGCATGGGACTGATGATCATCATCTCCTGTATCTATAGTAATATCTTCACGTAAATACAGATCAACCTTGGCTAAAGCCTCATTCAAAAAACGCTGGATAAGAAGCACTTTGCCACGAGAATCAAAATCCGCGCGAATATCAAGAGAAGGATTGATACCCTCTTGCAGAGAAACCCTCAAAAGACCCTCGGGATAATCCGAAACCTTCAATTCTTCAACTACCTGCTTCGTACGTTCATTAACATTTTCAGGAGACAAGGAACCCTCAAAAGAATCCGTCTCTCCAGGAAAATGTCTCATACCTTCTGACATAAAGTTAGACAAAGATTAAGAATGAGCTAAACAAACGCGACGCTACTCACCAAATCTCCCGCTTCCTTAAAGCGCATCACTCTCACCCCTTGCGTATCACGCCCCAAGGATGGAACCGACTTAAACGGCATGCGAATCACGATCCCCTTCTTCGAGATCAAGATCAAATCGCTTGCGCTATCTTTGTGTGACACAAAGGCACCTACTACCCCACCCGTCTTATCCGTCACCTTGGCCGTACGCACACCCGATCCTCCACGACCCTGCTGTTTGTATTCCGCTAAGCTCGTGCGCTTACCTAATCCATTTTCTGTAATCGTGAAGAGTTCCAAGTCCCCCTTATCCGCCAGCACAGGGTTGATAATATCCATCCCAACCACATAATCCTGGGCATTCTTAAGCTTGATCCCACGCACACCCGCGGCCGTACGACCCATCGAACGGACATCATCTTCGTTAAAGCGAATCGATTGACCATCACGTGACACAAGGGAAATATCATCTTTCCCAGAGGAGGGCTTAACCCAGGTGAGCTCATCGCCATCGCCCAAACTAATCGCAATTAACCCACTCCGACGAACATTTTCAAAGTCTTCTAAATCCGATTTCTTAATCGTCCCTCCACTCGTCACCATCACCAGATGCTTCGCGCCTTCCAAATTATCCATTGGCAACGTCACCGTCACCTTCTCACCCGGAGCCAATTGCAAAAAGTTCACAATCGCTTGTCCTTTCGAGGTACGCGTCCCCTGCGGAATTTCATAGGTCTTCAAACGAAACACGCGACCACGACTCGTAAAGAACATCACATCCGTATGCGTGTTGGTGGTAAACAATTGGCTGACCGAATCTTCATCCTTGGTTTCAAGCCCAATCACGCCTTTCCCTCCACGAGCCTGCGTGCGGAATGTATCCGGCGCAATACGTTTGATGTAGCCGTCCGTCGTCAGCATCACCATCGTTTCTTCTTGAGGAACAAGATCCTCCATCGAGAATTCGCCCACTGGGTGAGGAATAATCACCGTGCGACGCTCATCACCAAATTTATCGCGTAAATCAACCACTTCTTTCTTGATAATCGCAAGCATCTTCTTAACCGACGCCAAGATCGATTCAAGTTCCGCAATGATCTTCATCTTTTCGTCATACTCTTGCTCAACCTTAAGACGTTCGAGGTTCGCAAGTTGTTGCAAACGCATTTCCAAGATCGCCATCGACTGGATCTCAGATAACTTAAACTTGCTAATCAAATTCCCCTTAGCTTCATCTTTATCTTTAGATTTCTTAATTGTCGCGATTACATCATCAATGTGCAAAAGCGCAATCCGCAACCCTTCCAAGATATGCATGCGTTCCTTGGCACGATCAAGCTCATACTGCGTGCGACGACGCACAACTTCTTTGCGATGACCAAGATACTCTTCCAAAAGACCTTTGATGGTCAAAATACGGGGCTGAATACCCTCAACGAGACATAAGGAATTCACATGAAATGATTCCTGTAACTGCGTCATCTTAAATAACGTGTTCAAAACCTTTTTGGGATACGCATCCTTTTTGAGCTCAACCACCACGCGTACGCCTTCCTTGTTTGATTCATCACGTAAATCACGAATCCCTTCAATCTTCTTTTCATTCACGAGTTCCGCAATCTTTTCGACAAGCTGCGCTTTGTTCACTTGATACGGCAGTTCACTAACAATGATCTGAAACGATCCCGCTTTTTCTTCCACGATGTCCGTCTTGGCACGCATGACGATCCCGCCACGACCCGTCGCATACGCAGCTTTAATCGCATTTGTATCGTAAATGATCCCACCGGTAGGAAAATCAGGTCCGGGGATATGCTGCATGAGCTCCTCAATCGTAATATCGCTATTTTCAATCAAGGCCACGATCCCATTACATAGCTCGGTTAAGTTATGTGGAGGAATATTCGTCGCCATCCCGACCGCAATTCCAAGCGTTCCATTCAATAGCAAGTTTGGAAGCTTTGAAGGCAACACTTTTGGCTCATCATGCGACCCATCGTAGTTTGGCTTAAAATCCACCGTCTCCTTATCGATATCCATGAGCATCTCTTCAGCAATTCCGGTAAGTTTCGCTTCCGTATAACGCATGGCAGCCGCGCTATCTCCATCCATCGAACCAAAGTTTCCTTGGCCACGCACGAGCATGTAGCGCATGTTAAAATCCTGCGCCATACGCACCATGGAATCGTACACCGCTGTATCACCGTGCGGGTGGTACTTACCTAACACCTCACCAACCACGGTCGCTGATTTACGAAACTTGGCATTGGCACGCAACCCAATCGACCACATCGCATACAAAATGCGGCGGTGTACTGGTTTCAACCCAACACGGGCATCAGGGAGCGC
>CAZIQG010000059.1:0-6523 GCA_964541725.1 uncultured Gammaproteobacteria bacterium | reverse complement strand
GGATGATTTTGACCCGAGAAAAGTCTGGGTACCACGAGAAAAAGACTTTTTCATTGGGAAAGACGTAGCGTTTTCCATTCACCGCATAGTAGTACACCGCAGTATCGTTCAAATTCAAAGCGTCTCCATCATCGGGAATTTTAATCAAATCACCTACTTGTAAACTGATCGCTAACCCGTCTCGAAACGTGACGGTCACACTTCGATTCAAGATATAATCACCCACGCGTGCCGTATACGTCGATGTCCCATCCTTCAGGGAGCGAAGCAAAAAGCGTGCTTGCCCAAGGCTATTTGTCGTTCCCTGTTCTGCGATGATTTCATCCATGGCTCCGCGGGAAGAAATAAGTGTCACTTCCGCCCCATCCAACGGCAACAAATTTGAGTCGCGCAACGTGAGGGAAAGACGCGCATTATCAATCCCATCCGCTTTTACGGATGTTTTATCGACAGAAATACGCGAAAACGTGGAGTCAGGCGCATTTACGGCCGCGAATGCGATGGGAACGCTGGTATGAAAGCTGAAGCCTACAGTGAGGAGAGCGACAAAAAAAGAAAGACGTCGAATCATAACAAGCGTAGTGTAGCAAGAGAACGACAAGGAAGGTAGTCGCGCACTTCTCCTATTAATGTCACAATAAGCCCGATATGAATTACAAACTCGTCGTCTACGTCCCTACCACTCATGCCGACCTCGTCCGCGATGCAATCGGGAATGCTGGCGGTGGCAAATTAGGTAACTACACTTTTTGCACTTTTTCCTCCAAAGGCATTGGCCGCTTTAAGCCCGGACCTGGCGCGCACCCCGCGATTGGAGAAATTGGGAAGCTCGAAGAAGTAGAGGAAGAACGCGTCGACGTCATCTGCCAAGAAGACGTGCTAAAAAATGTGATCGCCGCTATTAAAAAAGTTCATCCCTACGAAGAAATTGCGATGGATGTGTATCCGTTGTGGGAGGGGTAAAAGAATCGGCTCTTTTTTCTTCTGGTATGCTAAGCTCATATCATATGTCTTCTCTAAAAGCCGTGATGATAGCGTTCTTTGCCATCATTTGTTTTAGTCTCGGATTTGGTCTGGGCTATCTCGTCTTTCGTCCTGAGCAAGTCGTGCAACGCGCGGTCACCTCGCAAGCGATCTTAACCACTCTGCGCGACAGGGGGTTTTTAGTCACGCAAACCTACATCTTTGACGAACCTATTGTCATCGAAAAACAATCCGGTCAATTAATCCGAGACTTCTTCCTCGGCCAAAAGATTACCGCCCGCGGAGCCATGGAGGTAAATCTCGGGATTGATCTGTCTCGTGTCATGCCAGAAGATATACAAATTTCCGAAGACGCCATTAAAATCGCCATCCCAAGCGCAAGCCTCTTCAACGTGCGCTTAGTCGGGCCATTAGATATCCAAAACGAACAAGGTATATTAAAACGCATTTTACAAAACGACGCTGGCTACAATGAGGCCCAAAGCGAACTCATCCGCGTCGCCGAAGAACAGGCGCGTAAACCAGAGCTCATCCAACGGGCAACAATTGCCGGTAAAGCGGAGGTAGAACGATGGGTTGGGTATATGGGGGAGAACCGACGGGTGGAGGTGGTGGAGAAAAACTGAACAACACCATATAAAAACAACGCATTTCTGCGTTGTTTTTATATGGTGGACCCTGTCGGGCTCGAACCGACCACCCCCTGCTTGCAAAGCAGGTGCTCTACCAAATGAGCTAAGGGCCCATAAATCGTTCTACCAAATGCTGCGCCCGCCGAGTTTTGCTGATGAAAGCCCCGAATGGCCTGCGGAGTGAACCGAGAGGCGGGAGCTAAGAGCCCTCTCTGTTTCTGTGGCAGTACCTTAGCAAACTCCTAAAAAACGATCAACCCCACTAGGAGGTTAGTCAAAAAACGGGTATACTATCTACAAATCTGTATGCTTTTTGACATCGTGCGTAGCGCAATCCATCAATGGACGGCTCATCCAAAGGAAAAAGACGAGCCAGTCGCTCCTCCAGCTGAACTATCCAAACCTGCGGGAGCTACGTCTGCAACGCCTCCGGCGCCAGAGAAAATCGTGAATCCTTATGATTCGACTTCTCGCTACCGTCATCTAAAGGAAAAAGACGGAACATGGAAGAAAGCCGCAAATGGCAAAGATTGGACTCCGTGGCAGCCGCCTGCGCCCACCCTAGAGATGGAAGTGGCAGAAGACTTATATAAGTTAGCAGAAGAGAGGGTTATTAAGATCGAAAAGATGGCGCAACAGACACCGTCCGTAGTTTCCTTAGATGAGTGGAATGATGTCTGGAATGAAGTAAACAAGGTATCTTCACGCAACATTCTCGCGCTTAAAGATCGTCTGCTTACAATTCACCCCGAGTGGGAAAAAGTAGACGTAATTTTTGAATATGCTCGACCAGATCACGAAAGATACGACGATTCTAGACAGCAAGCTGCAAGCAAGGCATTAGAAGGTATGAATGTGCTCGCAAGAAGACTGGCTCAGGTCGATTTCGGACAGCTTCCGCGTTTTTTTAAGAAGCTTCGCTGGTATGAACGGCGATTAGATGATGCAAGAAAGACAAGCAAAGAGCTCTCAAATATCAGAGGAAGTATTGGACAGATTGAACCATCCGCCACGCCAAAGACCGATACCGCAAAAAGTATGCCAGGGGGGGATAGAGCATGGGGGCATGCGCATATCGTTGAGTCATTCCGAAAGGATAAAAACAAGGGTCGTGCCCAGGATCTTATGCGTGCCCAGTACGCAAGACTGCAAAAAGATTTACGAGAAACGGCGTTCTTGGTCGAGCGTGAGCTCGCCGCTACACTCCCGCGTCAACAGGTTGGGGTAGCCATGCAGCAAGTTCGCGAAGGAACCTATCGTGTTGCTGTGATGACGCGCGCCCGAGATTGGTTTTCTAGTCGCTTAGGAAAACTCGCGGGGCATCAAAGCACGCATAGCCTTTATGAGCTGGTCGAAAAGTATCGAGAAATGAGCCAAACAATGGAAAAGATTGAGGCAGATTTACAAATAAAATAATCAAAAATACTATTTAACCAACATAAGCTTCTTCGCCTCGCGCTTAATCGGAAACAAAAGGATATTCGCGGCCAGCAGCAGTAGGAGAAGCTTCGGTAACGCCCCAGACTCAGGAAAAAAGCGATTGGCAATAAACAATGCCAGCGTGTTATTCATGTAAATCATACAGAGCGCGACTGTCAGCCGCTCCGAACCTGTACGCCAGTAGAGGAGGCGGTAGAGTCCCCAGGTCAGCGCCCCCATCCAGCCAATCGCGCACAACAGGACGACACCATCCCGCCATTCCCAATGGAGCAAGCTCGCCCCGCCCGTCTCCGCCACAATCCCTGCGATCAATAAGCCAAAGGCGATCACCGAAATCCCACGCAGCCATTCGCTCCACCGATTTACAAAGCGGGGAGCGCTTTTTTTTACCAACATCGCCATAAAAAATGGGGCGATAATTGTCAGGGCTAACGACCAAAACATCGACACCACGGGAATCGGCACATATTGTCCGATGGTGAGCTTAAAAATAAATGGAATGGTGAGCGGTGCTAAAAGAGAGGTAGTCGTGGTAATCACAAGCGCAAGCGACGTTACACCCCCAATAAAATCGGCAATCAGAGCGATCGTCATCCCCGTCGGAACCGCGCCAAATATGAGGAGGGCGAGTGCCCACGGTTCCAACCAGTCCACTTGAAAAAAACGACCGATCATCGCTACTGGTGCATACAGCGCGAGCGGCAAAATCCCAAGCATAAACACGTTCGCCCACACCATGAGTTTCTTGTCGCGTACATACGCCGTCACTTCTTCAAGTGACAAGCGGATACTTGAAGCAAAAAACACGACGATGAGCAGCTGGGTAGAAAACGCCTTCAAAGGCTGGAAGGTATCGGGAAACAAGAGCCCCAACACCATCGCCAATAACACGACGATGATCTGGTTCTCTAAGAGAACATGTTTTAAAGAGGAAAGCGGACGCATACAATCCTTACGAGGACTTACAGGTAAGTCCTACCTATCATACCGCGAATAAGAAGTGCATGATAGGATTATGTTGATATATGAGAACCCTCATTTCCCGAATGGTCTTCGCCATCTTCTGTCTGTTTATCGTTGGTACCCCTGCCTATGCCCTCGAAAGCATCGAGCACTTTGATGTGCGCGCGAAACTCAACCAAGACCGCTCAGCCACCATCGAAGAGCGCATCACCTACGACTTTGGCGTCAGCGACCGCCATGGAATCTACCGCCTCATTCCTGATGTCTACAATCGCAACGGCGGAAACTACAAACTCCATTTGGATATCCAAGGTGTTCAACTCGACGGAAGGGATGTTCCGTATAAAGTTCAACGCAAGAATCGCGATGTTGAGATAAAAATTGGTGACCCGGATCGTTATCTGACCGGGAAGCACACGTATGTGATCCAATATGCGACCAACCGTTCACTCAATGATATCGAGGGCAATGTCGAGTGGTATTGGAACCTCACAGGGAACGGATGGCCGGTTCCTATCAAGCACGTCTCTCTCGAACTCGTCGCCCCCTCCTCCACCCGTCGCGCTTGCTTCGTGGGCGTCGTCGGGTCGCAAGATCCCAAGTGTGCGTGGAAAGACACGGCAGACTCCGTACAAGCCTCCTCAACCCGCTCCCTTAATAGCAGAGAGGGAATGACGGTTGCCTTTGAATTTCCGGCGACTGCCTTCGTGACCCTCTCAACCTGGGATCGCCTATCGCGCTATGGCCGTGATAACGGGTGGGTTGGATTACCCCTCGTGGCGTTCCTCCTCATGTGGTTCGTCTGGTATCATTATGGCAAAGAACCAAAAGGTCGCGGTACCATCGTCCCGCACTATGAAGAACCGCGTTCACTCCCACCAGGTCTCCAAGTCGCCTTGCGTGACCAACATCTTTCTTCTCGTGCCATCACGGCCACGATCCTCGACCTCGCACGACGTGGGTACTTAACAATTGAATGGCAAGAAGAAAAACAAGGTGGCAGCTTTTTAGAAAAAGTGGCCCGTTGGACGAAGGAGAATAAATTCGTTTTTGTGCGAGAAAAGCCAACTACTGCAGGCGGCATGCATGACTTCGAAAAAATTATTTTTAAAGGCTTATTTGATGAAAGCGATCTCGTCGTTGACCCCTCCGATCTTCGTTCCACATTCTACAAAGACATCGAGAAAGCTCGTGAAGCGGCCTTTAAAGAACTAAAATCCTTAGGCTGGTTTCCCGGCAATCCGAGCACGACCCGTGCCCTCTGGATCACAGGAGGAGTTGTGGTAGCCGTTGTTCTCATCCTCGCTTCCGATCAACTTCCGATCCAGGTCGCCTCCTCAATCATGTGCGGTCTTATTGTAGGAGCGTTCGGTTGGCATATGCCCCGTATGACCAAAGAAGCCGCTGTCGTGGTAGAAGAAGTCGAAGGCTTCCGCTGGTTCCTTTCCGTGACCGAAGAAAAGCGCTTACAATTTACCGACGCCCCCGCTAAAAAACCCGAGCAATTCGCGCGCTTCTTGCCCGCCGCCGTCGCCTTTGGGATCGAAAAAGAATGGGCGCATCAATTCGACGGGATGACGATGTCACCTCCAACCTATCTACACGGTTCGTCTATGCATGGACTAACGGCTCTACAAATTTCCCAGTTGACGAATGCGATCCACGATACGAATAGCTCAAGCATGTACTCCGCTCCCTCGTCAGCTGGATCCGGTGGATCTGGCTTCTCCGGCGGCGGTTCCGGCGGCGGTATGGGGGGAGGTGGGGGAGGGAGTTGGTAATAAAATAGTATGCCCACATTTTCCGGCGAAGCCGTCCTCCTCTTTTACGTTCTCTGCTCCATACTCGGAGCTGCAGCTGTATTTGCGCTCTTCAAGCCTTGGCGGTTCGGTGAGTACGCGAAGCCTGTCTTCTTAAGCGTCTTTTCGGTTGTCTATTTTATCGCCTCCATTGCGGTTCCCGCCTTTTCCCCTGAAAGATTTCAGCACGTCTCCAGAAACGCCTTGCACGGATTCACGATCTTGATCCTTGTCCTTCCCGTTGCCCTCTACTATGCCTGGTCGCGACGCGATACCGATCATCAAACCACCTGGCCTCGTCTAGAAAAAGTTCTATCAATCATAGGGGGGATGTGTCTCCTGATGGCAGCCTTCTTTTTTGTCCTGACGATGATCATGGGGCAGATAGAGAAAGTAGAGACATTAACGATCGCCGCGTTACCGAAGATACTCCTCACCCTAGTAGGGATCATGCTCCTTGCCCCCATTTTTCTAGGTCTCGCTTCCATATTTGTGCCGAAAGAAGCCTTTCATCAGCTCTTTACAGGTGGAAAGATAAAGGGCTCATATGTGATCGGGTACTTAGTCGTTTGTATTATTTTATTAGGATTGGCTGCTCTAGCCACTGTTCTGATGCCTGGTTCCTGAAGCCTGACGCCTTTTCCCAGATCTTGGCATGGACCCCTTCCTTCAAACAACAACCTTGTTAAGTAAATGATACGTTTC
>CAZIQG010000058.1:0-6681 GCA_964541725.1 uncultured Gammaproteobacteria bacterium | reverse complement strand
AGTTTTTAACTCAAGATGATACAGAGGAGTCCAGAATGAGGTGGGCGCGTACAAGATCTTGACAAAACACAAAAAACGTGTCACTCTAGTTGTGGATAGTGACGTGCGAAGATCGGTCCGTAGTCGGGGATAGGTTCTGCGCAAACGAGTATCCCGAGAGGGGCAACCTTCTCTTGATTCAATCTAGTATTTGAACCCTTTCGCAAGAAAGAGTTCACATCATACGCATGCCTACCAAGTTGTTCGTCGGCGGCATCCCTTACCGTGCTACGGAAGAGGAGCTCCGCGAATTGTTCTCCCAGGCTGGCGAAGTGGTCTCCGTGTTCATCCCTTTGGACCGTGAAACCAAGCGCCCACGCGGATTCGCCTTCGTTGAGATGGTCGATGACGCAGCCGCAGATCAGGCGATCTCGATGTTCGATGGCTCCGAGATGGGCGGTCGCCGCATCGCGGTCAACAAGGCCCGTCCGATGGAGGAACGTCCTCCTCGCGGTCCTCGGATGTAACCTACACGTTCATCTAATCAAACACCCCGGTTTTCCGGGGTGTTTGCATTTACCGTGTATGTGTGGTAAATACCGCGGACGGAGGTTTTGTGATGAAAAATGTCGAGAGGTGGGTTCGTGTTCTCCCCTTCCTGTGCATGGCGCTGTTCTTCGTCGGGTGCGCCGTAGAGCAGTTCCTGCGGGGAGAGACCAGGGCCACGCTGGGTTCTCTGACCTGCATGCTGTCCTCGATGGTCGCGGTCTGGCATGACCTCAAGACCGATGATCGGCGGCTGCCTGCGTGGGTCTATCTCCTCGGGGGTCTGGTAACGGCGGTAATCGGCTACACCTATCCGGTACACGAGTTGTGGAAGTTCGTCTTCATGGCCTCGTTCATCGTGACCGCCCTGATGGCCTCCATCGTGATCTACCACAACGCTTCGCGTCACAAGGAGTAGACGTAGCGCTCCTTCACTTAGATGGTTACTTTCGTGACCCCCTCTCCTTGTGCTCCAAGGAGTCTTGTATTTTTATAGGCCTAATTGTTTTTTTACCTCCGCCTCCGCCTGCTCTGGATTCGCTCGTCCCTCCGTGGCTTTCATAATCCCTCCAACAAACCATTTTACCAGTGCCACTTTTCCTGCACGAATCTGCGCGACTTGATCGGCATTCTGTTCGAGCACGCTCGCGACCGTCTTCGCGAGGGCGTCTGGATCATCCATCTGTCCAAGATTGTTTTCTTCAAGTAGATGAGAAGGATCGGTGCCCTTTTCCATCATGAGCGTTAAGAGTTTTTGCGCATTCGCACTATTCACGGCTCCATCATCAATGAGATGCAAAAACTCAGCAAAATTCTCAGGCGAGATTTTTACATCTTGGATGGTTTTATTGTTAGCCGACAAAAGACCGGCAAGCTTGGTCGTAAACCATCCGCCCGCGAGCTTCGCAAGTTCTGTTCGGCGTGTCTTTAAAACGTCGCCTGGAGACTCCTTGCCCTCGTCCGTAGCCGCTAACCAGGTTCCAAGTTCTCCCATTACTTCTTCTACGTACTCAACCCATCCGTCATTTGCCACAAAGAAGCGAGCATCATCTGCTGAAAATCCCCATTCCTCTTGCAAGCGTTCACGCATCTCAATCGGAAGTTCCGGCAAGCGTGATTTTTCTTGTTCACGAATCTCTGCCAACGACACCGGAGGAAGATCTGGCTCAGGGAAATAACGATAATCGGCACTCGTCTCTTTTGAGCGCTGGTCAAAGGTCTCACCCTTATTCTCATCCCAACCACGCGTCGCTCCTTGGGGTGTTTCACCTTTTTCTAACATGAGGCGCTGTCGCTCCATTTCATACGTAATCGCCCGTTCAACCGCGCGAAACGAATTGAGGTTCTTGATCTCGATCTTGGGATTAAAGTCTGGTTGTAGCTTAAGGCCATTCTCATCCACAGGAAGAAGGGATACGTTGGCATCACAGCGCATGTAGCCTTTTTCCATGTCCGCTTCGGAAATATGAAGTGAGCGCAACAAGAGCTGAAGTTCTTGTAAAAACGCCTTGGCTTCGGCAGGGGAGCGCACATCTGGTTCCGTCACGATCTCTGTCAGTGGAGCGCTCGCGCGATTAAAGTCAATTAAACTCGAAGATGAAGCGCCGTCATGGATGTTTTTTGCTGCATCTTCTTCTAAATGTGCGCGCGTAATCCCAATCCGAATGCGTTCACGGTTTGGGAGCGCATCTTTTTTAGGAACGTCGATGATGAACTGACCGTTCTCGGCAATCGGAAAATCAAACTGGGAAATCTGGTAGCCTTTTGGGAGATCAGGATAGAAATAGTTTTTGCGATCAAAATGCGCTTGGTCAGGAATCGTGCATTCGAGTGCGAGACCTGCGCGCACGCCTAAACGAACAGCTTCTGCGTTTAAAGCAGGAAGCGCACCTGGTTGGCCTGTACAGACAGGGCAAATAGCGGTATTGGGAGGAGTGCTGTCGTCCACATTTGGACATGAACAGAACATTTTGGTTTTTGTCCGAAGACGGACGTGGATCTCAAGACCGATAATTGGGATATAGCGAGCAGGAGTCATAGATAGGCTTAGCCTAGCAGGTTAGCCAAAAAAGGGGGAGAGGAGAATAGACGGCAACCGGAAAGATCGGTAACATAGGAATAAGTATGGCATTTCCAAATCTAGTCGGCAGCTCAATGAATGTGCCCCCACCACCCATTACTCATATTGGAGAAAAGGTGGCTCGTCAATCAGCTATGACGCTCGACGACCTGACGCGAATCCAAAAAGAACCCAAGGTACCGGCATTTGAGAAGAAAAATTTTGCCGGGTTGCCTATAGACGTGGCTTTGACGACCGAGGGGAAGCCGGGAAGATCTGCTCACGATCCCAATCAAGATTCCTTTATATTTGATGAGGGTCTAGCTCTTATCGGTGTCACGGATGGGGTCAGCCAATCGAAAGAGGCTGCTCTGGCAGCACGAGAACTAGCAGCCGTTTTTCCGGACGCGGTTAAATTACTCAAGGTTGAGGCAAGAGATGGCAGGCTCGAAGAGTTAAAAAAAGATCTGATCGCGAACAACAAGCAAAGGGGTGTGAAGATATCAGATATGGCGAGAAGTATAGCTATCGCCGAATCTATAGATGAAAAACTAGTTCGTAAGGCATGGCTCCTATGGAAGGCGGCTCAAGAAATCAATCCAGCCATCTGCAAAACAAAAGGAATGGCGGCCGCAGTATTTACGTTTTTGCATCAGGTGGACGATGGAAGTTTGTTTGCTATTTCAATGAGTCTTGGAGATTGCGAAGTGATGGATGCGAGTGGTCAGATCAATCAGGAAGACTCATTGTTTGATCAAGCCGTGAGTAAAGGCTGGATAGATGTAAAAAAGTACGCAGATCCAGCCACTGGTAGGATATCGCCCGATGCGATGATCGACGTGACAGTGGGCGGAAGGGTGGTCATGCAAGATACCTATCGTGCCTTGCGAAATAAAATGTCGGCCTGTTTTGGAAATCCGAAAGAATCTCCCGTTCCGGACATAACGTTCCATGAAATAAAAGGTGAGTTTGCCTTATTTAGTGATGGGGTAGGTGATCGCGTTGAAACACCGGATGGAACGCCGGATGCGAAAAAAATATTTGGACTGGGAGCAGGAAAGAGCCTTAAGGCTTGGGGAAATGCTGTGAGAACCGAAGCGTTGAATGCAAAAGGTGCATACAAGGATCCGGATGATACAACAGGCGTGTTTGTTCGTCGTCACGCCTCGCTATCGGTTTAGGGTAGCTATGAATGTTCGTCTAGAATCTTCTTGGAAAGAAGTCTTATCAGAAGAATTCGAAAAACCCTATTTTAAAGATCTTACGGCCTTTATAAAACAAGAGTATCTCTCAAAAACCATCTATCCTCCACCGGCTCAAATCTTCCACGCTCTCGACGCGTGTCTCTTTGATCAAGTCCGTGTCGTGATTCTCGGCCAAGACCCTTATCATGGTCGTGGCCAAGCTCATGGTCTCGCGTTTTCCGTGCCTGATGGTGTTAAGCCACCGCCTTCTTTACAAAATATCTTCAAAGAGATTCACGGTGATCTGGGTCAGCCAATTCCGAGCAGTGGGAATCTAGAGCGGTGGGTTAAGCAAGGCGTACTTCTCTTGAACGCAACTCTCACGGTTGAAGCATCGAAGGCAGGATCTCATCAGGGTAAGGGCTGGGAACAATTCACGGACGCCGTTATTCGCACGCTCTCAGATAAGCGCGAGCATCTCGTCTTCGTGCTATGGGGAAAATACGCCCAACAAAAAAGCGCCCTCATCGATTCATCGCGCCACCTTGTCTTGCAAGCCCCTCATCCATCGCCCTACTCAGCCAGCAGCGGATTTTTCGGCAGCAAACACTTCTCAAAAGCAAACGCTTATCTAAAAGAACAAGGTCTCGACCCGATTCAATGGTAATTCTTCTCGCTTAGTACGCTTTAAGAAATAACCAACCGTTCAAACGTTTCAAAGTCTTGATAGAGATGTGTTTGAAATCCGGATTGTTGCGCCACGGCCGTATTCTCTTCATGGTCGTCTGTAAACAAGATCTCAGATCGCTGAAGAGAAGGATCTTGAGTGTGGAGTGTTTTGTACACGTGTTCAAAAAAGGCTGCGTCACTTTTTGTGTATCCAATCTCGCATGACGAAAAGATATCATCAAATAAAGATCCAAGCCCTACCTCATCACGCAAGAACGCTAAACGATATTTTTCTTGATTGGTGGAAAGATAGCAACGTGTTCCATTCTCGCGTAGTTCACTGACGAGATTCGTCATTTGCTCATTCACTTCCAATCCACCCTCAAACCAAAATTTCATAAGCGATTCGACCGAGTCGTGCCAGTTCCACTCTTGTACTGCTTTGGACAATTCTTCCCTTAAATCTGCGTGACCGGTTTTACAGGTTTGAAACGGACCATTAAAAAACGGCTTCATCGTATCCCAAGAGACTCCATAACATTCCCGCATCTGATCGCTAAACTTCTTGGAGCGGATCACCATCCCATCAACATCGAAGAGAATTGCTTTAAAAGGCATAGAATTTATATACTGTAAAGAGAATTTCTTTGATTGGCAATGGTTACGCATTCTAATACATGCGGCTTAATTAATGTCTCTCGCCAATCGAGTCGGTCATGGACGTCTGTGTTGTGTATGCTACTATGCTGGCCATCAACCGATATCCCTCTATATGGCCAAAAAACACAGCACGACCGCCCTGACTCCCGCCGACCACGCCCGTCAAAACGAGCGCTATGCTCAAGGTCACAGTTACGATTACGTGATTATCGGGACGGGGAGTGCAGCCCTCACCGTAGGTGCCTTACTCGCGCATAAAGGCTATAAAGTTTGTCTTTTAGAGGCGCATGATATTCCTGGCGGCTATGCGCAATCTTTCAAGATGGGGGATTATTATTTTTGCGCCCAAATCCATTACACCTGGGGCTGTGGGCCAGGCGGAAAAGTTTATGAGTTTTTAAAACATATCGGGCTTGAAAAAGACATTACGTTTGAATTGTACGATCCAGAAGGGTACGACCATATGGTTATGCCCGACGGCAAACGGGTAAAAATTCCTTACGGCTTCGACAAGTTGGCGGAGAATATTGAAGCTGCCTATCCCGGTCAAAAGCCCGCCGTCCGCAAGTTTTGCGATATTTTGATTAAGCTGCGTGAGGAAATGACCACCTTCCCTCAAGGAAAGCTTAGCTGGTGGCACTATGTTACGCAGGGTTACAAGTTCTTAACCTTGCTCAAATACAAGAATGCAACACTTCAAGAAGTCTTTGATGAATGCGGCTTATCGAAAGAAGCGCAAGCCGTTCTGATCGCTAATGCCGGTGACATGATGGCCTCTCCTGAAGAGCTATCCATTTTTTCCTACGCCGGATTATTTGGTGGGTACAACACAGGCGCCTACTATCCCTCCAAGCATTTCCGCTATTACGTCGACCGTCTTTGTAAGTTCATTACCGATCACGAAGGCTGCCATATCTACTACGAACAACCAGTAGTGAAGATAGAGACTCAAGGTGACCAAGTCACCTCCGTTCAAACGAAAGACGGAAAAATCTTCACGGCCAAGCAGTTCATCTGCAACATGGATCCGCAAGCAGCCGCCAAGATGATTGGCTGGGAAAAATTTCCTTCTTCCTTCCAAAAACCGTTGTCCTATTCCTATTCTCCTTCTGGGATGGTGGTCTATTTAGGCTTGAAGGATATCGACTTGCATAAATATGGATTCGGTAAGCACAATATCTGGCACCTCGAAGATTGGGACATGAATAAGACCTGGAAAGAGCAGCTAAACGGCGATTTTTCCAAGCCTTGGTTCTTCATCTCAACTCCTACGCTCCATACGAGCGAAGGGGGAACCACGCCTCCTGGCGGCCAAATCATGGAAATTGCCACCCTCACCGATTACACGAGCTTCAAGCAAACGCAAGATCGTAGCTATGCCGAATACGCAAAGATGAAAAACGCGTTAGCAGAACGCTTGCTTGATTTAGTCGAAAAATATTACGTGCCAGACCTACGCAAACACATCGCGGTTAAAGTAGTAGGTACCACCGTAACCAATGAAGACTTCGTGATGGCGCCTCATGGCAATGCCTACGGCTCCCACATGACGCCTGAGCAATTAACCCTTGGTCGCCTGCGCGC
>CAZIQG010000057.1:0-6980 GCA_964541725.1 uncultured Gammaproteobacteria bacterium | reverse complement strand
TTGGGTTGTATTAGAGCTAAGTAGCTGGCAGCTTGAGCTCACGGGTCGCAAAGGCATCTCTCCATCCTACGCCGTTTGGACCAATCTTATGCGCGACCATCTCAATACCTATAGCGGGATGGAGGAATATGGAGAAGCCAAGGCGCAAATTTTTCGTCATCAAACCGGTGACGGACTCGTTCTTTTGCCTGCTGACAAAGCGTTTACGACCTATGCGCAGAGTGCTCCGGGCGAAGTTATTCGCGTCGGTGGTCCCAAAGATGAAGCATCTAAGCTCATTGAGCAGACAAAGCTTCGTCTACCGGGTGAGCATAACCGTCGAAACGCCGCCTTTGCGGTCGCCCTCTGTCTCAAGCTTGGAGTAAAAAAGACCGCCATAAAAAACGTTTTGACAACCTTTGCGGGATTGCCGAATAGGCTAGAAGAGGTCGCAACCATAAAAGGAGTGAAATATATAAATGACACAACCGCCACCACCCCGGATGCGACAATTGCTGCATTAAATGCCTTCAGCCCCTCTTTCAAAGAGTCCCGATCTGCTCTGCATCTTATCTTCGGCGGCGCAGATAAAGAGTTAGAGTTTACTGAGGTTGCTTCTGTTATCAAGAAAAAAAAGCCCTTCATCTACCTCCTGCCTGGGACTGCTCACGAAAAGATTGTAACCGCCTTCAAAAAAGCACGCGTACCCTATCTCGACATAAAAGATCTTGCGCAGGCCTTTGAGGGTATCGAGCGAGTCAGACAAAAAGGGGATATCGTGCTTCTTTCTCCGGGTTGTGCCAGCTTTGGATTATTTAAAAACGAGTTTGACCGTGGAGAAACATTTATCCGCCTCGTGCGCGCCCTCACATGAGTCACATGCTCCCCTTTGTATTCGTTTCCGCGCTCCTCTCCTTTTGCGCCGCCTTTTTCACGCGCCGCCTGGCCTTTAAGGTTCAAGCCATCGATGCGGTTCAAGGCGGAAGAAAAATTCACACCAAGCCTACGGCCCTGTTGGGGGGATTGGGAATAGGTCTCACGATCCTTTTCATCGCGGTCGGTACCATTGTCATGCATCCTGGGGTGTTTGATGAAGTATTTTTGCTGCGTATCGGTGGATTTTTAGCCGGTATCATCTTGCTTCTCATCGGTGGGAGTCTAGATGATCGCTACAATCTCAAGCCCTGGATGCAGATCTGCTTCCCGATTGCCGCCGCTTTCTGTGTGATGGCCACAGGTACAAGTATTCTCGAGATTTCTAGCTTAGCAGGCAAAGGAGTCTGGAGCTTAGATTGGTGGCACGCGAGTACAAATCTCTTTGGTCATGTTCTGCGCTTCGTCTTCCCTGCCGATCTTCTCACCCTTGCCTGGCTCTTAGGCGTGACCTATGCCACGAAGACGATGGATGGAATCGACGGACTTGTTACGGGTCAGACGGTCATCGGAATTTTACTAATAATCTTGCTTGCTTTAAGCCCACGCTTTTATCAGCCAGAAATTGTCATCTTTGCCGCCATCATCTTGGGCGCCTTCGCCGGATTTTTGCCGTGGAATATTTCTCCTGCGCGTCAATTTCTGGGGGAGTCGGGGAGTACCCTCGCGGGATTTAGTTTAGGGTTTTTGGCGATCGTGTCTGGGGCCAAGGTTGCCACCGCATTCATGGCGTTAGGGATTCCACTTGTAGATTTCTTGCGTGTTATTCTGCGACGGATACAGGCGGGTCGCTCACCCTTCCAAGGGGATGACACCCATCTCCATTTTCAACTTCTCCACCTTCAATTCACCCCTCGCCAAGTCGCCGCCTTCTTCTGGATGCTCACGCTCATCTTCGGATTAGCTGCTCTTGGATTGCAAACGCGTGGCAAGACCTTTTTGATTCTCGGCCTCATTGCGGTGACGCTCGTCTTGGCATTAGGTGCGGCACGCGTGCGCTCATCAATTTCTACGGCATGGCGTAAACGCTTCTTGCTCCTCATGCTGTTCATGACCATGGTCGTTGGGGCGTGGTCCATTCGTGGGCTGTGGCGTGAATATGTCCGAAGCTCTGATACGCATACGGTCCAATTACAAAATAAGCCTCTCTTCCTCGAAATAGCCGATACCCCACAAGCGCGCGAACAAGGCTTAAGTGACCGAACCTCCATGCACACCGATCACGGCATGCTCTTCGTCTTTCCACGACCAGACCGCTACGCCTTTTGGATGCCACGTATGAATTTTGATTTAGATATTATTTGGTTGAATGGCCCACGCATCGTAGATGTCGTTCGTTTACCGGCACCGACCTCCGCCCAAGAAGTGCCCGCGCGCCACACTCCAGCGGAACCGGCGGATCGAGTTCTAGAGCTTGTGGCGGGTCAAGCCGCCGTCCACGGTTTTGTGAAAGGGGCAATCGTTCCCCAGCTTGAGATTGGTACCGCAAAAGACAACGAATAAGGCTTTGTTATGGCAAAAAACCTCATATCCTCAGGTGTGGTCGTGGGGGAGGGGGATGCTCCACAGGAGGCCATTGACAAGTTCGCCCCATTCCTCTATTATTTGCCCATATTTTCAAGCCATTGGCTAACTTTACTATGATTGCCGTAATTCACACCGGAGGAAAACAATATCTCGTCAAACAAGGCGATATTGTGAAAATCGAGAAACTTGACGCCAAGGTCGGCGACAAAGTCATGTTTGAGACGCTTATGTCCGCCGAAGGCGAAACGGTTAAGCTTGGCACCCCTTCCTTGGGCCAAAAAGTCACCGCCGAAGTCTTAGAACAAGGCCGCGACGCCAAAGTCGAGGTCGTCAAATACAAAGCCAAGTCCCGCTACACCCGCCGCACCGGACACCGCCAATCCTTCACCAAAGTGAAGATCTCCCAAATCGCGTAAAAAACAGTGAAACCCCTCGGACACGTCCGGGGGGTTTAAGTTTAGGGGAGGGGAGGAGAAGGTGAGAGCTTACGGTTTGCCGCGGCGAGCGACGTTTGTGATGGGTTCTGCTGAGGAGTCATCTCCCTCATCATCAGTATCACTGGCGACCATGCGAGGAGAGCTGGAAGGTTGGGCTGCTACTTGGTCAAGTTTCTTCTGAGCTTGTTGCAGCAGGTACTTACGCCATAGAGCCTTACTTCCTTTTATCAGACGGCGAAAATCCTTATTTGCAAGCAGCGTGAAGTAATAGATGGCGGAGCATACCCAGAAGAACCATGAGAGACGAGATAGATATAGACAGGCAATATGCAGCGCGATGAAGATGGCTGAGGTAACGAGACGTCCGCTCGTTTCGATAACCATAAGGACAGTATCGTCCAAGCCGTGCTTTATTGTTTTTCGCACCACACCGATGTACATTGATATCACTCCTATAATAGTAGCGGCTGCTAGCAGGAATGTAGCGTTGGGTATAGCGTCCCAGGGTATAGCTCTTGGAATAAAGATGAGTAATTGAGCTACTAACGAAAGAGCATACATTTGTTTAAAGCTCTTACGTCGTTTAGCTTCTGTTTCTCCGGTTTTGCGGAGTTCCGTCTCGAGTCCTTCGACCTGAGACTGAAATTGCCCTACATCTGCTCGAAGTTCGATCACCTCGTTTGAACCATCTCGAAACGCGGTTCCAACCACACGTACACGTGTCCGCCGATCTCCAGTTGTCATGGTGCACCTCGATCAGTATTTAGGAGGTATTTTATGAAAAAAGTCAATCTCCGCATCTAAAAAGCAGAATCCCTCGGATGAGAGTCCGAGGGATAAGGAGGGGGATGGAAGTTAGCGGTGTTTGCGCGCGGCGTTCGGAGCTTCAGGTTTGTTATCTACAGCAAGTGCGGCGAGGTCCACTCTGGGCACCTCCTCACCTCGTTCAAGGGCGCTAAGCCGCGCTTTCGCTAGACGAAGTTCGTCGTTCAGGCGTGTTAGTTTTTTATAGTTCCCGAGGCCCTCACGTGCATACCACCACCGTTGCCAGTTGGTGAAGCCCATATAGCAGATAAGAGAGGCTACTAGTGGTAGGAACACTCCTTGTGCTACAGAAGACAGGGAAAGCTGCCAGATGAGCATGAATGCCGCGAGTGAAAGCGAAGTAAGGCAATATGCCTGCTCCGAACGGACGATCTTCGATTGGATAGACGGCGCCTTCGAAGTAATAGGAAGGTTCCTCTCTCTCCTCCAGGAAAGGAGGGCGTATCCGCAGTAAATAATAGTAAGAGCCAGTAAGGCCAACATCTCGTAAACCGATACGAGTCGGCGGAGGTAATATAGATTTATCCCGAGAAAGGCCAGTGTAAGGGGCATGATGATGGTACGAGTTCTCACGCTCCATTTGGCCTGAGGAATATTGAAGGCGGGCTCCCTCCCCAGTTGATGGATGACCTCATCAATCTTGCGTTGCAGTTCATCGACCTCCTGTCGCAGGGTGAATGCTGCAGGATCCGGATCGCGATAGCCGGAACCCAGAGCTGACGGGTCTTGAGGAGTAACCCGTACGTAGGTCGGTTGACAGACGCTTTTCTTTGTCATGGTGCACCTCGACCGGTATTTAGAAGGTATTTTATGAAAAAAGTCAATCCCTGCCTCTAAAAGCAGAATCCCTCGGATGAGGGTCCGAGGGTTGGGGTAAGAGGAAGAAGGGCTAGGGTTTTTTGCTGGTGGCTCCTGTTGCGGGACGCTCAGCGTCATCAGCTTCATCAGTGGTTACATCGACTCGTACAGGGAGATCTTGTCTCAATGCTTTCAGCTCGGCTTGTACGGAGGCAATCTCTTTTTTGAGGGCAGTACATTTCCGATTACTCTGCAGTCCTTTTTTGGCATGTAGAAGGCGGTGCCAGTTAACCATGCCGAGGGAACATGCCCAAAGGGCAAGAAGGCTCAGAAATGCTCCTAGTTCAAAATTCGGCAAACACAGATTGGAAACGATTGTGAAAGCTAGGAACGTAAGCAGAATGACAGCATACGTAAGCTCAGATCGAATGATCCGGGATTGAATAGGCGACTGTCTTGAGGTGAGAGGAAGTTTTCTTTCTCTTACGTAAAAGAGCACCGAAGACCCAATGCAAAAAGAGCAGATAGCGGAAAGAACGAGCGCTTGAAGGTCTGTCACCATTCTGTACAGATAAAACAGATTCGCGATAATCGATACGCCGACGATGGTCGGAATAATCATTCGAATCACTGAGAAGAGTTTGCCGCGATCGATATTAGGATTGGGCACTTCGTTCAGCTCGGTAATGTTCCTGCCGAGGGATCGCCGAAGTCGATCCAACTTCGCGTGTAGCTTGAATACAGCGGAAGAGTGGTCGCGATAAGCTGTGCCCAGACGGACGCGTACCTTTGGAGCAGCCTTCTTGATTGTCATGGTGCACCTCGACCAGTATTTAGAAGGCATTTTATGAAAAAAGTCAATGGGTGGGTTTGGCGTCAGGCATCAGGAACTAGGCTTCAGGACTGATTAAGGCCGCCTTTTCTGATGCCTGATCCCTGACGCCTCAAGCCTGATCTCAGGATTCTTTCCGATTTACGAGCGCATCCGCCAGCGTATGTGCATCGGCGTATTCGAGTGCCGCTCCCGTCGGTAATCCTCGGGCTAAACGTGTCACCTTCAAATTCAATGAAGAAAGTTGTTTGCGTAAGTATAACGCGGTCGTGTCACCAGGAAGATCCGCATCCAGCGCCAAAATAACCTCACGGATCGGAGAGGATGGTTCACGCAAGCGCGTTAAGAGGGGGGCGATCGTGAGCGTATCTGGCGTGCGCCCCTCGATTGGATCTAACGTGCCACCGAGGACATGGTATCGTCCTTTAAAAACCCCTGTCTCTTCTACGGATTGTACATCCTGGCTCGTGGCTATCACGCATAACATCGCTTGATCACGAGACGAGTTGCTGCAAATTGAACAGGGTGAACGATCTGCCCACTGGTGGCAGACGGAGCAATGCGCAATTGAGCTCGCCAGTTTTTGTACGCTGCGAGCAAAGCGTTCGATACTCTCTCGCGGTTGTGTTACGAGCCAATACGCATAGCGCAAAGCCGCCCTTGGTCCCACGCCGGGGAGACTATCAAAGGCCGCCGCCGCGTCATGAATGGGCTCGGGGAGAGGCATAGGAACCTAGCGGGTTAAAAGCTGTTCCCGTCATCCCGAGCGAAGTCCGACGAAGAGAGGGATCTCGCAGCGGAGCAGGTATTCTTCTCATAAGGCTACCCGTTCCGGTCGAGATTCCTCACTCGTCGTCGAACTCCTCCTTCGGAATGACGGGGTAGGGATCAGCGTTTCACGATTTACGGTTCACGATTACGACTTCATCGCATCACCAAATTCTTGCGCGAGATCAAGGCCGCCGATGTCTTTTAATTTGCTTGCCATTACGCGCTGGATTTTGCCAATCGCATCATTGGTTGCTTCGACAATTAATTCTTGTAGTTTGGTCTTATCGGACATCGCGCCTTCCTCAATCGTAACAGACAATACTTGTTGGTTGCCATTAATCACGACCTTCACTTTGCCCCAACCAGATGTTCCCTCCGCTGATTCTTGCGAGAGAGCGCTCTGAATTTCTTTGGCGCGGTCTTTTAAGTCTTTGAATTGTTTCAATTTAGAGAACATGGACATATTGAGTTGAGGCCTCAGGCGTCAGGGATGAGGCGTGAGGAATAAAATAAGTAAGAGTAGTGACAAGCTACATGGACCGTCCTAAGGCCTAATCCCTGACGCCTGAGGCCTTTTTTAAAACGGATTTCCCGACCCTATCATGGAGCCTGCGCCGGAGGGTGGCAAGGGGGGTTTATTCATGCCCGGCGGCATGCCCATAGGGGATTTCTGGAGAGAGCGGAAGCTGGTACGAGCCGCATCGAAGTAGAGCTTGACGACGCCGACCGGGCCATTACGATGTTTAGCAATATGGATTTCTGCCAGGTTTTGTTCTTCTGGCGATAAATCCTCCGGACGATAGTTCCTATCTGCCGCCTTACGGTAGATAAACATCACGATATCAGCATCCTGTTCAATGGAACCCGACTCACGTAAG
>CAZIQG010000056.1:0-7111 GCA_964541725.1 uncultured Gammaproteobacteria bacterium | reverse complement strand
ATCTTTTAGGATTGCTTCTACCCATGGTGGGCTACCCCCAACCAAAAACCTATGTCGTCGTCTTACAAAATGCCGATGAGCTGCGCCCAACCGGCGGATTCATGGGGACGATGGGGGTGATGCGTTTTGATAGCGGAGAAATAACAGCCCAGGCCTTCCAAGATGTTTATGCGTATGATCGCATGGCTAGCTCGACGCTCTTAGGGGCTCCGCCTGAAATTTTGCGTCGTGAGTTAAATGTAAGCGCTTGGTATTTGCGAGATAGTAACTGGTCGCCTGATGTGCCTCAAGCGGCCGCGCGTATCTCCAAATTATTTGCCGACCACAATTGGCTCGCGGAAACAATTCCCTTACCCGCAAGCCCAGCACCAGACGGAGTGATATTCTTGGGGCCAGAGATTTTTACTTCTTTATTGCGCTTCACAGGCCCCATCACGGTCGACGGAACCACGTTTACATCCGATGCCTTTTTTGATGAACTGCAATATGCGGTAGAAATCGGATTTGCCAAACAAGGGATTCCTGTAGAGGAACGCAAACAAATCGTTGCCAAGCTCGGAATGGAATTATTCACGCGTCTTGCCGATGCACCCGTCCGTCGTTGGGTGGAGCTCTTTGATGTAGGTGTCAACGCCTTAAAGACGAAGGATTTTATGATCGTGATGCAAGATCCTTCTTTGCAACGTGCCTTTGATGCGCATAATTGGAGCGGTCGTACCCTGACACCGATACAAGATGAGCTCTGGGTCGTGGATGCGAATCTCGCTGCGCTCAAAACAGACGGTGTCATGGACAAGCGCATTGAATATAAGATAGATGCAAAAAATCCTGCAGCACCGATCGCAACCGTCCGCCTCATCTATACCAATACCAACCGTGCCATCACCTGGCGCTATACGCGCTATCGTGATTACGTACGTATCTACGTACCCGAGGGCAGTGAGCTTATTTCCAGCGAAGGGGCGATGGCCAAAGATCTGAATCAAACCGGAGGGCGAGTTATTCCCGGACAAGTAGATATCATGAAAGATTTAGGGAAAACCGTGTTTGGGGCCTTTTGGTCGATAGAGCCAGGCCAAACGCGTGAGCTGACCTTTACGTATCGTTTGCCCGCCCGCGTTTCAGAGCCACTCATCTCAAAAGGGGAGTACCAGCTTTTGCTGCAAAAACAACCCGGTTCTCATCATCGTTTGACGCTTGATCTCCTGTTGGGTAAGAAGCTTGTAGCCGCATCTCCTCCGGAAGCCCCTGCAGACTTCGGCGATGACCGCTATCGCACCACCTTAGATCTAACTACAGATCGACTCATCCAGATACGAAGCGAAAGATAGAGTTTGAATCCCGTTTCTTGCTAGCCCCTATATGTTTGGTAAAAAAATTGGCATTGATCTTGGTACAACCACTGTTCTCGTTTACATTCCCAAAAAAGGGATCATTATCCACGAGCCTTCTGTGGTGGCTATTTCCGTAGCGGATAAAAAAGTCATGGCTGTCGGCAAAGAAGCCAAGGAGATGTTAGGCCGTACCCCAGAAAGCATTGTCGCCAAACGTCCACTCAAAGATGGCGTCATCGCCGATTACCGCACGACGGAAGCTATGCTGCGGTATTTTATTAACAAAGCCCTAGGTGGAGTTCGCTTGTTCCGTCCGGAAGTCATGGTTGCCGTTCCAGGGGGAATTACTTCCACTGAACGTCGCGCTGTGATTGATGCCACGCTATCTGCGGGGGCGAAAGCCGCCTACATAATTAAAGAGCCGGTCGTCGCCGCCATCGGAGCCGATATTCCGATTGGTTCTGCCTCCGGCCACATGATCATCGATATCGGCGGAGGAACATCCGAAATTGCCGTCATTTCTTTAGGGGGGATTGTCTCATCCGCCTCTGTTCGTATCGGGGGCAATAAACTCGATGCCGCCATCCAAGAACATGTGCGGCGCAAATACAGTTTAGCCGTCGGGGAGCGCACGGCCGAAGAAATTAAAATCCGTATCGGTTCCGCCCTCTATCTCGAAGAAAAATTAGAAATGGAAGTCAAGGGCCGTGATATGGTGAGTGGTTTGCCGCGTATCGTCACCGTCACAAGTGATGATGTGACAGATGCGATCCAACACGAACTTCAAGGGATTGTAGAAGCGATCAAAGATGTGTTGCGCGCAACTCCTCCCGAACTGTCTGCCGACGTTATGCAAAAAGGCATGATGCTCTCTGGTGGCACTGCTCAGCTCCGCAATCTCGAACGTCTCTTCGCCGAAGCCACGGGCGTGCCAGCCTTTGTCGCTGATCATCCTCAATTGTGTGTAGCTAAAGGAACGGGGATAGCCCTCGAAAATCTTGAAGCGTATAAACGCAGTATTTTTTCCGCTTAAAATAAAATATTATTTAGTACAAATGCGGATCTCATTTCTGTTTCGTTCAATGAACTGATCTTTCTGCATTCTATCCAAAATCCGCAGTAGCCAGGCAGTATCCTGTTCTTCGTCAAACGACGAATCAATGAGGGGGCCAATATCTTTAATAGAAACAGCCCTCTTTGTTTGTGCTAATTTCAAAATCCTTCCGCGATAAATCCTGTCAGGATAAAGCTTGTCTCGGTGCTTTGTTTCAAACGCTTTTTTGATGCTTTGCTTAGGAATCATGACTTGTCCGGAGAGGAAGAGCTTCGCACTCGGACACACCGATTTCATAGGACAAGTCGCGCAGGCCGGAGTTTTGGTGCAAACCAAACTCGCCAAATCGAATAATGCTTGAGGAATATCGTAGAATCGTGCATTCTGAGGAAGGAGGCTTTCGGCTGCTTGGCGAATGCGCTCATCATCCTTTAGACCAGGGAAGGGGATTCCTAAAAATAACCGTGCACCAACGCGTCGAATATTTGTATCGATGGGGAGTGTGCGTTTGTGTAGCGAAAACGCAGCAATAGCGGCAGCGGTATATGGACCGATACCCTTCAAGGCACGCCATCTCTCCTCCGTTTCAGGTTCACCGTCCTCGACGATCCGTCGCGCAATATCGCGCAACATGAGTCCACGCCGGTTATACCCAAGCCCTGACCATAAAGCGATCACGTCTGCATTTGTGGCTTTGGCTAATTCGCTCCAAGAAGGGAATCGCTCCAACCAGCGATGATAATATAATATAACGCGCGATACTTGCGTTTGTTGCAACATCACCTCACTCACCAAAATGTGGTACGCATTCCGTGTCTTGCGCCAGGGTAAGTCCCGTCCGTGTTTGTCGTACCAACGTAATAAAATCGCAGCGGGGGACATAGCTCCGGACAGCGTGAAGGCTAAAACACGAGGAGTCAATTCCCCCCGTCATCCCGAACGAAGTCCGACGGAGTGAGGGATCTCGCAGCGAACAGGTAGCGATGAACCTAGATACCGGTTTACGGTCGAGATTCCTCAGTCGTCGTCGGATCCTTCTTCGGAATGACGGGCTATAAAATCAAGGTTTAGCGAAACGACAACGTTGCAAGGGTATCCAAAATCATACGCTCACTCACTCCATCCGTCGTCTTGCCCCAGAGGAGATACGTTGTAGACGCATTTTCTTGGGCAGATAAAAGGTAAAGCGTCTGTGTGCCATCTAGTAATGTTCCTCGTACACCCGTAAGTAGACGAGTGCCAAGCGCATAGCTCACATTCGTCACATTCGTGAGGCGAGAGCGAATATCCTGTTCGCGTTCTTGTCGATAGGGGGCAAATGCAAACCACTGCTCCTCAATCGGAACGCCTTTTACGATGCGCCGTGTACTCACAAAAAGTCCATCATCACTGCTTTGTGTTTGCATGCCAGGCGGCACGCGTAGCGAAACTCCCATCGCCACAGAGGCAAACTCAGACCAGCGACGTATTTGCGCAGGAGCTGGCAGTGTGAGCCGAGTCGCGGTTTTAAATTGTGATTGTAAGGCTGATAGAGCTTGAAGTTGTCTTTGGAGATCAGCGACTTGCTGTGCTGCATCTGCCACGCGCTGGTTGCTTTCTTGAGTGAGGGAGGATTGTTGCGCTTGTAAGGTTACGACCTGAGATTTGGCCACCTCTAACTCACGCGTCAATTGTTTGCGATCGGTATTTGAAGCATGTAATACAACGCCAATTCCTATCGCCGAAGCCAAGGCTCCTAGCAGGATCCAGAACAGAATTCCAAAAGAACGGCGCATATCGCCCCATGGTATCACACACCTTGCAAAAACGCGTCTTTGCGCGCGCGTGCCTCAGGATCAAATTCCATCGCCAGGATGCAATTCGCGAGCGTTGGTCCACGTAGCTCGAGTTTTAAACAGAGATCCACCAGTTGTTTCCAAGAGAGTTTTACAACTTCAATTTTCTCTCCACCGTCAAGATGCATGCCCTGAGGAGCAGGAGTGAGTCCTTTTGCGAGGTAGAGTATCTCCTCAAAATGCGTGAAGCCGCGCCACTCCTTTGTATGCCAGTGGAGAAACTCACTTCCTTGAAATCCGGTCTCTTCGATTAACTCTCGAGCCACCGCCGCATCTCGGCTTTCACCCGGGTCGATGCGTCCTCCGGGAAGAGCCCAGAAGGCATTGGGTTTATTAGGTTGTTCTTGATGGGTGATGAGAATAGTCTCTCGATCTAAAAAAGCAACCACAGAAGCACAATCCGGACGGACGATGGATTCAAAGAGGGTTGTGGATCCATCATAAAGTCTTTGCTCGTATTGGTAGGCTTGGAGAAGCGAGCCCTCATACTTCAAAACGGCGTTTGGGGGTAAGGGAACGGGCATATGCTTGCCATCTTGCCCGACGATCGGGGCTTTGTTAAGCTCAGGGCACTATGAAAGGCATTAACCTCTATCACGAAGTCTCCGCCGGTTCGCCAGATGAATTTTACGTGGTTGTAGACCTCCCAAAGGGCTGCTCCAACAAATACGAATACGATGAAGAAGGCGGCTATTTCAAGCTCGACCGTGTCCTCCATCATCAGATGTTCTATCCATTTGATTATGGCTTCATCCCGCAAACCCACTCGGACGACGGCGATGCCATCGACGTCTGTTTGCTCGTTACCTATCCAACCTTTCCGGGTTGTGTCGTAAAGGCACGCACAATCGGCATGTTAAAGACGGCCGATGAAAAAGGCGGGGATAACAAGATCTTGGCGGTACCTGTCAACAAACTCGACCCACGCTTTGCCGAGGTTCAATCGATCGACGATCTTCCTAAGCACGTGCAAGAAGAATTGCTGCTCCACTTCAAGGAAATTAAAAAATTAGAAAAAGCGAAATACGACAAAGTCGTCATCAACGGATTTGGAACGGTTGATGAAGCTAAAGCAGAGGTTCAAAAAGCTATCGACGCCTACAAAGCCAAGCACTAACTTCTATGGCCAATGTCCCCGAAGTCCTCCGTCTGCGTAAATTTCGCGTGCAAGAAATCGTCTGGGAAACCCCGGAGATTTATACCTTGCGCCTCGTGCCCGTAGAAGGGGAGTCGAAATTGGTCTTTAAAGCTGGACAGTGGGTCTATCTTCATCTTTTGAACGAAGACGGCACAACCTGGAAGGCGGCTTTCTCGATTGCCACCGCCCCATCTGACACGTGTCCCTTAGAGCTGGGGGTAAAGATCGAAAAAGATTTCACCAAACGTGCTTCCAAGCTTCGCATCGACGATGTAGTGGCGCTCCAGGGTCCATTTGGAGTCTTTGTATTACCCAACGAAGTCACGACGCCAATCGTCTTCATCGCGGGTGGTATTGGTATCACTCCCTTCCGCAGCATGATGCGCGAAATGGTCCATCAAAAGATGTCCGCCCCAATGCGTTTGGTCTATTCCAATCGCTATTGCGAAGACAGTGCCTACTTAGAAGAATTTGACGATTTAGAACGGGCTTATGGTCCCATGACGATGCTCGCCACCCTCACAGGGGAGAAGCCTCCAGGTTGGACCGGGAAGACGGGACGGGTTGATGCAGCCATGCTAGCCCCAATTCTAGCGGAAACAGCCGCTACAGGGCAGTTTTTCATGTGTGGGCCTAATCCCTTCATGGACTCGATTCGTCTTATCCTTGAGCAAGCCGGGGTTGATAAAAAGCGTATTCATCAGGAGAGATTTGATTAAACAAGTCACCCCTTGCAAAGATTGGGAGAATTCGTTATTATTCCGAGGCAAATTAGCAGGTAGGACGCGCAGATTTGGATGAAGAGCGAGGTTATAAGCCTTAACTATTCGCCAAATCCGCGCGTCCTACAGGGGCGTGTAGCTCAGTTGGTTAGAGCGTTACACTGATAATGTAAAGGTCGATGGTTCGACTCCATCCACGCCCACCACCCTCCTTCGTCCCTAAAGGACTTCGGAGGACAAGCGCGGGTATCGTATAGCGGCTATTATGCTACCTTGCCAAGGTAGAGATAGGGGTTCGACTCCCCTTACCCGCTCCAAACACAAGACGTCCTCAAAAGGGACGTTTTGTGTTTGGAGCGAATTATTCCTGGGCTTATTCCGGTCGTTCCGCTATTCTTATTATAATTACTATGAAACTCGTCTCACTAAACGTCTACGGAGGGATCTGTTTCGCACCCCTCATAGAATTCATACAATCTCAGGCAGTAGATACGGATGTCTTTTGTTTTCAAGAGATGCAAAGCACATCCGGGGAAGGATTTGTCAGTAATCGTGCACGCGCGAACCTCTTCCAAGAGGTCGTAAAAGTATTACCTGATTTTCAGGGTTCATTTGCCGTATCGCAGCAACATTACGATCAAACCGCGTTGATTGAGGAGGAAATGGATTCTGGACTAGCGACATTCGTAAAAAAGGGGATAGAGATCGAGGAAGCGGGCGATTTTTTTATCTATGGAAGCTTGAATTCGTTTGTCGCCGGCGATTACACAACATTTCCTCATAACGTGCAGTATACCCAGCTCAATATCAGCGGACAGCCACTGACTATTTATAACTTACACGGCACATCCCGTCCTTCTAGTAAGCTCGATAGCCCGGAGCGACTAGAGCAATTTCAAAAAGTTGTGGATTTTATGAAGAGCCGTTCCGAAGAAGTTATTATCATGGGTGATTTTAACCTCATGCCCAATACACAGAGTATTAAATTATTTGAAGAAATAGGTTTAAGGAACTTAGTGAAAGAATAC
>CAZIQG010000055.1:0-7961 GCA_964541725.1 uncultured Gammaproteobacteria bacterium | reverse complement strand
GCTCCGACTCGTGCCGGGGCGCTGCACGCATTCGCGCCCTTCGACTCCCATCCCTTTTAATGCACCATCAAAAAAACTCCTGAGATGGGAGTTTTTTTGATGGTGCAGCGGCTGGGATTCGAACCCAGGACCTTGGGCTTAAGAGGCCCCTGCTCTACCAACTGAGCTACCGCTGCGAATGAATGAATTTACACCTACCTAGGGATATTCTAAAGTGCCGGTATGGTAGAGGGATTTCGCTTGCTTGTCAAACCAAAACCGGTTACTATCGCTCACATTCCCCGCACCCCTAGCTCAGCTGGATAGAGCGCTTCCCTCCGAAGGAAGAGGCCAGACGTTCGAATCGTCTGGGGTGCACCATGAAAAAACAGTCCGCCAAAGCGGATTGTTTTTCGTTACAGGCATATACCCCTGACTCCCAAAAATAAATAATCCCACCGAAGTACAACCGGTGGGCTAGGGAGCTGCAAGAATGTAATGAATAAAATAACAAATAACCTGTGATGAGCAGGCTATTGTTGTATCTAAACGCGTTCTAATGATTTTGGTGCATGTCCTGCATCGGAGGCACAGCCCCTTCACCCACATCAATCGTGATCGGGAACGTCTTCACGGATCCATCCACGTTGAATTGTGCATACAACGTATATCTTCCCTTTGTCATAAACGTCGTCTCAAATTCCACCTTGTCATCCGTCGGTTTTGTTTGGGTTACGGGATGAACGTGGAGAAAGTCTTCTGGAGTGTTATGACGAAGGATAACGACATGTCCAAACGCACCCAGATATGGATCGATGTTCTTAACTGGTTGCCCATTCTCCGTCAGGGAAAATACTAAGCGGGTGGCTTGCCCCGTGACAATCGGGGAAGAGGTTGTGAGAGCGGTTCGTATCCCATCCGTGGTGACAGAGGCATCTGATGTCGGAGAGGGGAAGGTCTTTGTTCTCGCGGGGCCAATAAGCTGTACTGCGGTTTTCAGGACGAGGGGGTCTTCTTTCTCCGGGGCGATATCTACATAGACATGGTAGGTTCCTTGTTCTGGAATAATCGTTTCTGCGACCCAGCGTCCGTTTCCTTCGACGGTTTGGTAGGTTGGGTGTAGGTGTTGGAACTGCGTCATGTCATCGCGTACCAAAAGAAGGTGAACAGGCTTTTCATGTACAATTTTTAGGTCTTGTTCTTTCAAGTCCCCACCGTCCTTCCCAAGAATCCGAAAGACGAGGGCAACGGGACCAGGCTTCGACCAACTTTTTGCTCCAAATACGAGTCGAGAATACTCATTGGCAGTTGTTCCCTGTTGCACTATCTCCTTTTCATGGTTTGTGGGTGAATCAATAGGGCTTGGAGATGTTTTTCCACAGCCCGTTCCTACCAGCATCAGAAGCCCTAACAGAAAAAGATGAGAAGAGCTACGCATACTCTTTTAGAAAAGAATCAAGTAAAAGGAGTCTAACATAAAACCCCCTGCGTGCAATCAGGGGGTTTTAGCGTGCTAGGTTAGCGGCACATCTGTGTAATGCGTATCGGGGCTGGAGCCGAGAGGAGGTCAACGGGGCTTAAGACATGAAGTTTGACCGAGCCAGAGTAGGTGCCTCCAAGATCCCATGATTCTGGTGTTACTGCATGATCCCCAGCGGCATCAAAGGAGACTTTGCGCTCAGGAGAGGTGACCCCATCACTGCGTTCCCAGCGATAGGTGAGTGTAGCGGGGCCAGAGGTACTCACACGACCCTTAAATTGGAAGAGGTAGTTTCCGCACACCGCCGCCTCTGCTTTGCTTGATACGATCACTTCTGCTCTCAGGCCGCCATTGCTGGGAACGTTTTCTTGTTCAGCGGAGGGCGTGTTTGTTCCGGGATTTTCTTGCTTAAAGGGATTGTTCACCGCGCCTGGCGTGGGGCAGTACGGTTTTTCAACTGCCGTAAAGCTTGTTGAGCTATCCATGGATTGGGTGGGATCAGATGGTAGCGTGACGATCAAGCGTGCCCAGCCATACATGGGACGACCCAGATTCCAGTTGTAAAAGACATTTGCGACACCAGAGGCATTTGTCGTTGCAACGGCTTCAGGTGTTCTGGTGCCATCGCTACGTTCAATCCGATAGGTAAAGGAAGCGCCGGGCTGAGATAGACGAACAAAGCCAATATATTCAACGGTATAATCCCCGCAGACGTAGATCGGTTCTAGGCCTGACCGGGCAAACTGTACCTCAACGATACGCGTGCTCGCTTTTGCCACGCTGCCATTTGTATCCTGCAGTGCAAGCAGAGGGTCAACGGGTTTATTTATTGGCTCAGATGGTTTCTGCTCTTCCGGGAGCGATGATTCTTCCTCGGTCTCCTCATTCGCAACGCCTGCTAAACAGTCATTCATTTCTTGCACAAACACCTCACGTGCATTGAAACGTGCTTGAGTAAACTGGCTCTGAGTCTGTTTACGCGTTTCATTCCAGACGCGGTTGATCGTGGTCGCATCACGGGCCGTCGCATATTGGCGCAACGTTCGTTCCATGCGTGCGAGGACGGTATCCAAGACACGAAAAGAGACGGTTTGTTTTGACCAGCGCTCCAAGGCCAGTTCACTTGCTTCGATATCTTCCATCTCAAGCGCTCTCATCGCTACGCGTACATCCGCATCTACGCCGTTCGTTTGGGTTTTATAAAACGTATCTAAGGACGTATCAAGCTGTGTTCCAGCTTGCTGTAACGCCCGTTGGATCGCCGTACGACGGGTACGAGAGGCAGCGTTTACGCGAAATGTTACCTGTTCTTTCCATGTATCAACGGTCGAAGCGCGCATATCACTCAAAGCCCCCTCTAGCGAAAGACGGTAGACGGGGAGCGCTCTTTCTTGACAGCTCGCTAGGGTGGGTAGAGGGGCGGCCATCATCGTTTCAGAAAACGGGGTACTAAGTGCGAGTACCGGAGAGGCGAACATGGTACCCAGTGTAAGCGCAGATATAAACGGGATAAATCGAGTATGCATATGATGCTAAAGATAAAGCTCTGCAATGATAGCATGAAATAGGTAAGCACGCTGCCCTTTTCTCTACATTGTCAGAAAGGCCTTTGTTCGTTAGGCTGGAGATATATGTTTACCCTCAAATCTGTCCAGGGAATTGCTACCAAGCAGACGGCGGATGTTTTATTGATCACGCATCCTCAAGGCGTGCCGTTGACCTCAAACAGTACTCTGGTGGGCGCAGATGAGGCGCTCGCAGGCGGACTCATAACCTTCTTGAAGCAGGAGAATTTCTCTGGAAAGAACGGTGAATCCGTTAGCTTTCCTACGCTCAGCAACCTGCCTGTGCGCAAGGTTGTCGTCGTTGGGCTCGGAGAAAAAACAAAGCTCGATAGGGATGGATTTCGTAAGTTCGGTGCCCAGCTTATAAAGCGTACAAAGCAGCTAAAAGTAAAAACCGCAGTTTTAGCCTGGCCGGAAGTTATTGTGTCTGCAGAATCCATCCAGGACATGGCCGAAGCGTTGAGCGAAGGCATGTGGTTAGGTGCTTACGTGTTTCATGAATTCAAAGGCCGAATCCATGAAGCTCAAATGAAGGATAAGCAGGATATTGAAGAAGTCATCATTGTCGACAAGCAAAAGGCGACCATAAACATGATCCAGCGCGGGATTGAAGAGGCGGCCATTTTTGCTGACGGCACACTCCTAGCGCGCACGCTCGTAAATACGCCGCCTAATCATATGTTGCCCGCTGACTTAGTCAGTGTGGCTAAAAAGGTTGCATCCGAGGGCAAACGCGTATCCATCACCGTTTTAGACGAGCAGAAAATGAAAGAATTAGGCATGAATGCTGCACTCGCGGTCGCGCAAGGGTCATATAATGGGGCAAAAGGAGCCCATCTCATCTATCGCCCGAAAACAAAAGCAAAAAAGCGCATTATCCTTGTCGGTAAAGCGGTAACCTTTGATTCTGGTGGCCTCTCTATCAAACCCGCCGACGGTATGATGACCATGAAGTGCGATATGGCTGGTGCCGCCGCCGTCATCGGCGTTTTCCAGGGTCTGACAAAGCTGGATCTCAATATCGAAGTACACGGAATTTTCTTGGCGGTAGAAAACATGCCTTCTGGCAACGCGTATCGTCCCGGGGACGTCGTCAAAGCTATGGATGGAACCACGATCGAAGTTCTAAATACAGATGCCGAAGGACGTGTCACGCTTGCGGATGCTTTGTCATACGCGAATACGTTGAAACCAGACGTCATCATTGATTTAGCGACCTTAACGGGAGCGTGTGTTGTGGCGTTGGGTGATGATATTTCTGCCCTCATGACGCACGATAAGAAATTGAATGACGGACTAATGGACGCTTCCAAACAAGCGGGGGAGTACTTGTGGCCACTGCCATTACACGAACCCTACCAAGAACTCATCAAATCCAAAGTCGCCGACATCAAAAATATCGGTGGTGGGCGCGCGGGCGGTGCTATCACCGCTGGGCTCTTCTTACAGCACTTTGTTGGCAAAACCCCTTGGGCCCATCTCGACATCGCCGGCCCCGCCTACATCGAAAAAGAAACGCGACCTGATATGCCCGTTGGAGGGACGGGGTATGGGGTGAGAACATTGCTTAGATATTTACAGGGAATTTAGTTGGGTTCAGAACCTCCCCTCCTCGCCAGAGGAGGGGAGTTCCCGCTCTCATCCCTGACGCCTGACGCCTCTTCCTGTATACTGCTCTTGTATGCCCCTTGTCTTGCGCGCCATCCTCCTAACCGTCCCGCGCTTCATCCTCATCCTAGCGATGGTGCTCGGTCTCAATCGGTTTGATCCTTCACCGCTACCTGAGTGGACCGTTGCGGTCTTGGCCTACGTATTACATTTTGTTATTACCTTCGTATTTGGACTCTGGACGATGCGCGGACGCGTTCCGACCGCGAAACAAATCGGTTTAGTGACGGTAATTACACTCGTCTTCGGGGTAGTATGGGAAATGGGTCTGTATATATGGATGACAAGTGCAAGTATTACAGAGATATTCACGCAGTTTAATGCTAAGAGTCTCATCCTCCTCGTAATGTACGCGCTAGCAACCATCCTCGCCGGTCTCTATACGCAAAAGAAAAACCGCCAAGCACAAATGCCAGAAGGCTTAAGCGCCTAACAGAAAAACCCCGTACTTGGTAGTGAAGGCGGGGTTTTTATGTTTTTTTGTTCATGATGGATGTCTCTCCGCCACCCGTACAACGTTCAAGAGAAGAAGGGCGATCGTCATAGGCCCCACCCCTCCAGGCACGGGCGTCACCCATGCCTCATACGGTTCGTAGGTGGCAATATCCACATCGCCGCAAAGCACATCATCTTCATCCCGGTTCGTTCCCACATCGATAATGACGGCATCTTTTTTTGTAATCCCCGCATGCAAAAACTTCGCGCGTCCTACGGCAATGATAACCACATCTGCTCGTCGTAATGTTTGCGCCTCAAGCTCATCCGCTTTCATGGTATGGACGAAGAGTCCTGTTGATTTCAATAAGCGCACTAGTGGGTCTCCAAAGACCGCTGAGTTTACAATCACGACCGCCGTCTTACCCGCCAGTGTTAAAGGAGTAGACGCGATCAAACGCAAGACGCCCTCATGAACTGGAGGAATAAGTGTGGGTTCGCCGGCAAGCAGAGCCTTAGTGTTTTCGGGGTGAAACCCATCTACATCTTTTTTTGGATCAATCGCGGCAATAACGGCATCTTCATCCAGTCCTTCTGGAAGGGGAAGCTGGACCAAGATCCCATCTACATCTTCACGAGCGTTCCAGGCCTGGATTTGGGATACTAATTCTTCTGTTTTAGTCGCGGCAGACGCCTTGGCAATCTCCATATCGATCCCAACCTCTTCCGCCCGTTTTTGTTTTAAAGAAACGTAGAGATGGGAGGCCGCATCATCGCCCACTAATAAGACCGCCAAACGAGGGATTCGAGAGAGTTTCGCAACTCGTAAAGCCACCTCGGCACGCAGCTGTTTAGCCAGTTTTTCCCCATGGATCAAATGCATAGGCCATAGCCTAGCCCAAATCGCCCCCAGGGGGAAGGGTTGCGCGAGTCAGGGCTTTTCTTTATCATCTTTCTATTATGGACACGCCCCCCCTTCGTCATCTGGCTTTGATTATGGACGGCAACCGTCGCTACGCCCGCGAACGAGGTTTACCGACCCTAGAGGGGCATCGTGCAGGCTATAAAACCGTCAAAGAATTAGGCGATTGGTGTTTGGCGCGTAACATCGAGGTCGTGACTCTATGGGCCTTTTCGACCGAAAACTGGAAACGGGCGGAAGAAGAGGTGGGGTACCTCATGGATCTTTTAGAATGGTCTCTACGAAACGACGTGGATGAATTCCACCAAAAAGGCATCCGTCTTAAAGTCATTGGTCAACGTGATCGTTTGCGTCCTTCTATCATCGAGGGGATCACTAATGCCGAAGAGCGAACCAAGAATAATACCCGCATGACCCTCGTCATCGCCCTTAACTATGGCGGCCGCGCCGAAATCGTCGATGCCGTAAAACACCTTATTCAAACTGGCGTCCCTGCTCAAGATGTAGATGAGGCAAAAATCACCTCCGCCATGTACTGGCCTGACATGCCAGAGCCAGATTTAATCATCCGCACCTCCGGCGAAGAACGTCTCAGCGGCTTCCTCTTATGGCAAGCCCCCTACGCCGAACTCTTTTGGTGCAAGAAGAACTGGCCCGACTTTTCAGAACAAGATCTCGACACCGCCCTCGAAGATTATACGAACCGTCAACGACGGTACGGGAAATAGGCATAGCGTCGGCTTTTTGTTGTGTCCCCCCGTCATTCTGAGGTGAAATCGACAAATTTATCTAGACGTATCTTTGAGCACAAGCAAGGAACCATTGAAGGATTTTCAAAGAAATACGAATGCCGTAAGCTTGTTTATTTTGAACAGGGCGATGATATCGTTGGTGCGATTGAGCGGGAGAAACAGCTAAAAAAGTGCAGTAGATCAAAAAAGAAAAGTTGATCGCAAGTATGAATCCTCAATGGAAGGATTTATCTGAAACTATTGGTTGAAGTGTTAAGCTATTGTACTTCGCCTTGTTTCTTGTCATTTCGACCGGAGCTCACTAGCTAAAAAGGCATGCGTGAAGCGGAGAAAACCCTTGTTGGATATTAGAAAATACTTCGATATATAAGGGAAAGGGATCTCTCCACTGCACGTTTATGTTTTTTTGGCTTTTGAGCTTCGGTCGAGATGACAGAGTGGAGAGAGTCGATATCGCCTTACAGTCACAGATAGGTAGAAATAAAAAACGTCGAGGGGTGCCTCGAGCGTGGGTGCGTAGAGATAGATTTGCGAGCTCTTAAATGACACTTGATGTCTTGGTCACTCGCGTTGGTCGTATCACGGTGCCAAGCCTTGGCCTGATTGGGCGAGGTACGTCTCGGCGATGATCACGAGGACTCGCTCCACGCGATCGGTGGTCACGGGGTGCTCGCGGCCGCACGGAAAGGGCCGGGGCAGGCTCAGTGCAGCGGCCAGTCTCTCGAGGACCAACCATTCGCGACCCTTGCTCGTCGCCCACAGTCCATCCCGTACCCACACGATCCAGGTGAGACCCGATCCTTTTGTGACAGGCTCGTCACAGCGAAGAACCAGGTACCCGTAAGGCCGCGCTTCCGGCCCCCAGAGCAGCTTCACGCTGAATGAGCTGAATGAGGAGGAGTCCATCCTGACCAGCTCGATCCGAACAGGACTTTCCTCATCAGTAGGTTTGTCCGTGGACATCATGCCTCCACCGCGCTGGCAGAGAGGGATGCCCTGTTTTCTCAGTCTTTCTGCGATGCAACGAAACTCGTCTTGAATGTTGCCCATGGCAACACCTCCTTTGCCCCTCCTTTTCACCATTTTTTATACTTCTCGTCAAATCCTTGTACGCGCCCACCTCATTCTGGACTCCTCTGTATCATCTTGAGTTAAAAACT
>CAZIQG010000054.1:0-8198 GCA_964541725.1 uncultured Gammaproteobacteria bacterium | reverse complement strand
CCGACAGCGCACAGACGGACGTCGCGCCGCGGGATGCGCCGACGGTCGCCGAGGACGTCTTGAACGATGCGGATCAGGACGCGGCCGAGACCTCCGACGCCAACAGCGCAGAGGACGCCGTGTCCGATGCGCTGGCTGACACGTTCGTCGCCGACGCCTCGGTCGACGCCCCCATGGCTGACACCGCGAGCGACGCCGAGCTGCCGCTGGGGCAGCCGATCCTCGAGCTGCTCTCGCCCTCCTCCCTCACGCTCGCGTCCGGTACGCAGGAGGTGCGGTACACGGTGCGTTCGACGGGACGCCCCATCGCCGTGAAGAAGGTGGAGGTGTTCTTCCGTGGCGGCAACACCGACAGCGCGACGACCCAGTGGTACAGGCGCTGGAACCAGCCCACGGGGGGCACACGCTTCCTGCGTGACGGCATCGCCGTGAACCCCTCCGAGTATCGTTTCGTCGGTTGGGTGTTCCCGATGGCCGCTGGCGTCTCGTCCATCACCGTCGAGTGGCAGACCGAGGAGGAGGTGACCCGTACGGGCCACACCTACACCCTCGCCTTCGCGCTCACGGGGACGATCGAGATGGGCGACACCCTGCAGGTGCAGGTCAGCACGGGGGCGGTCATCAACCCCATGCACCGCGGGCGGCTCACCCCGCTCGGCTCGAACTTCGGGCTGTACCACATGCCCGGGCCGCATGTGTGGACTGGCATGGGCCGATGCGTGCGCGAAGAGATCGTCTGGGACGGCTACGTCGTGCCCTCCTCGTTCGTGTGGTCTGACCGTTCGTCGCCCACGCACTCGTGGGCCGACTGCGCCACCGCCGAGAGCTCGGACGACTGGTTCACCCGAGCGGAGATGCCGACGTACGGCACGTACACGCTCACGCCCTGAACCGTGTACCTTCAACAACAAACACCGAGCCTCGCTCGGAGAAAGAACTCTATCGAAAAAGCCCCGATCACATTGCGACAACATTCTCGTCGCCTGCGGTCGGGGTGTTGTTATTTATAGAAAATTAAAGATTTAGGATTGTTGCTCAATTAGATTTTCATACCACCCACATTGCTCTCTTCGTCCCAATGAAGCTGCATAAGATCAATCCTCTTTTCGTCGGGATCTATCGCTATAAAAGGATTCTCAGGGGCTATAGACCAGTTCGTATGATGCCTTGGGCCTGATCGGTCAAGTTCGTAGTTGCAATAAACTAAAGGGCCGCGCTTATCAATCACACCGATCATAACGGCTCCGCCAATAGATTCAGAAAAGTTTTTTCGTAGAAAGTTTACAATATCCATCCCTTCTTTTGAGAAGTCTCTTCGGCTAATAAAATGTCGTATCATTATGAGCTTTTCTTTTTCAGATAAGCTTCTGCTGCCAGCGCAAATGACGGAATGCATCCGCCCAGCTTCTCCTTCCCCAAAGATGCTTTTATTGTAGTTAATTTTAAATGAGAAGACGAGTTGATCTCGTATAGGTAGCCAAGTTGTGTGTTCGGCAAACCCTGGTATAGCGGGATTGCCTATAGCCTGAGCCAGCATTTCGTCTTCGACACGAAAAGCATCTGACCCCATCATGTCACTAAACCTGGACACATTAAACGGTTTGACCGAGTTTTTAGACCCTGTACCAGCGACGATCAGCACGCATTCCTTTTCCTCGTCCTTTCCTCGAAAAGTTTTACCAACCGCTTCAAGGAATTCTCCGATCTCTGCTCTAAGCTGGTTAACGTCAGTCGACAGACGACCATTATCGATCGCTCCTGCGACTTCTTTTGCGAGAAAGCGTGAGAATTTCAAATTGCCTGCATACATGCACGCCACAAAACCGTTCTCATCTTTATGACAGTAGGGCTGTAGCTTTGGGTAATAGCCGACGACTTCACGTCTAGATTCGATTTCTTTTGTGACCATAGTATCGGCTGCCAAAATAATTTGGTCGCTTAAGTTAAGCGCAAGAATCATGGTCATAAGTCATTTTATGTTACCAAGAGGCAGGCTGGGGCCTGAATCGTGACGCGAGTTCTCCAGCCCATGGGATTTAATCACTTTCGTCATTTACAATCTCGGCGCAATATATGTTTGAAGAGATTTGCATTGGCTTTGGCTTTACAGCTATCCGTGTGGTGTATTCGTTATCATCACGCAGTCCTTGATACCTGATTAGAGTCACGTACTCAATTTGGTTCACTTGGACCCATGCTTCTACTCGCAGATCCTCAACCAGAACTTGATACTTCACCGTTAAATTTTCTCCAGGCATTAAATACCCATCGCTAAGCGTCAGCAGAGATGCCCCTAACTCACGCGTTGAAGAAGGGGTTTTTATGTTTAGGCCGCCCAAGTGATACCTTGCAGGAGTTTTGCCATAATTTTTGATGGGAATTGAAAAAACTGTTGAGGTTGTCTCTTTATCAAAAAGAATACGGTGAAAGTTGCAGCCAGCAGGAGTTTTTGAAAGTTTCTGGACTGAAGTTGACGATCCGTACGGGATGGAGTCTTCGGGAGGGGTGTACGTTCCTATAAAAGGTCGATACTCCAACTGAAGTTCTTGTCGCTGTAGGGCGATCTGATTTGTTGTGTTAGTTGACTGCCAAATCCCGAAAAATATACCGCTTATTACCGTGGCTATAGTGGCATAAGCTATCCAACGATTGATGCGGCTACTCTCCTGGCTTTGTAGATATAGAGCCTTTCTTTCTATTGCAGCGAAGATCATCATCGCCCTCTCTTGAAGTGAGATGATGTTTGGGAGCATCCTATGAAGAATCTTTACCTCTATTTCTCGGAGAGCATTAATTTCATTAGCAGCGAGAGCTTCTCGAAAAAAAACATCTGTGGGCTCTTCTGCAGGTTCTTGAACCGGCTTTTCTTCGTTCATATGGATGCTTTTACGCCAATCTTTATATTACGCCAATGGAATTGAATATTTTTTAAATATTGAGCGCTGGGGAAGCTGTAGTTTGTGGTTTTTAGTGAGTGCTTTTATCGTTGGAGTTGTAGCGTAATGAGTTAGGGCGTGGGACGCTGGCTCTGAATGGGAATGCGCACCTGTGGCTGGATAGGCAAAAGAATACCCGCATACGTACGGACCACTCTATTATAAAAGTCCTTAACCTTTGGAGCTTTTACGCTTACCACTAGGGCGTATGGGATTGGCTGCGCTGGCTCATCTACTTTTCCGCCACCTTCGCGTTGATGATAGTAAATGTCAAAACATGGTTCTTTGAGGGACTTCGCTAGAAACCGTTTACTATTACGAATGCAAGGCTCCCATTTATGTCCTCCTTCACGAAATGAGTACTCAGCCGCGCTGTATACGTTGGAGGCAGAAAAAAATGAAACCGTTCTTGGGTGCTGGGAACGCTTACCTGCATCATCTACCGAAAATTTTTCGGAGTGAGGCCGTAGCGAAACTTCAAGACCGGCTCTCGTGTAAGCACCTGGATGCTCAGGGTCTACAGCGGGAGAAATAACTAAGGTAGCACTTAGGGTTAGCGCTCCACCTAATAGCCCAGTAGGAAGAGGTATGGGCGCTCTAAGATGCTGTCCTACTGGAAGGATATCTTGGTAGAGGACAAGCACCTCATCGTCGTCACAGGTAATAAGCTTCATGGGATCAACTTCAAACTGACCCCAGCCAACATCAGAACCAATATGACTGGATCTATCGGCCCGATGGATGAGCAGGGCGCGAATCGAAAGAGCCTTAATCTTTGAACCAGCCTGTACTCCAATAGCAGCCGCACTTCTAAGAACTGAAGGGGCAGCAAAGCTGGTTCCGTCCGTGACACCCGACTTAAGCGAATCTTCAAGAATTAAAAAGGGGATGTCAGGCAAATGACCGCCAAATGCAACTCCATCAGGCTTCATGACTCCAGGACTCCTCCCGGGGCCTACACAGCTGTATGGAGCTCGCTTCCAAGATGCCTCCATGCAGTCAGAGGCGCCGACCGAAAGTACATTTACCCCATCCCCCGGAGGCTGGACTCGGTTTAGACCACTTGCTGCATCCTTATCACCATCGTTACCAGCGGCAACAGTAGTAACGATCTCTCCACCTGCGAATCTTTGGTCAAGTTCCGCAGTCCAAGAATTAATATCGTCATCATCCATAGCTACACGGGGACCCAAGCTAAGATTCGCAAAATCGTATTTAGTGCCTCCGTCTAGCACCTTTAGAATACGATCTAAAACATCTAGACATTCTATATCTCCATTTGCTCCTGTGCGTTGGTCGAGTACTCGCACATGATCAACGCTACAAAATGGAACCTGCGGGGGATGATTTAAAGAAAGTGGGCCAAATAAAAAGGCAGAGGTTACACCGAGGCCGTGCCATTGCCCGAGCTGAGTTGCGGGTCCGATCCCAGCTGGCTCTATATACCTTACCCAGGGAGCTAGAGCTTTCTGTGCTGGAATAGACAGACCCCCATCAAAAATAACCGCTCTCCGATTAGCTTCCAATGCAGGTTCAGTCGGCAGCGTGATAGAGAAACTAGAGTGGTTCCTCAGAATAGTTGCAGGGATTGGTCTTAATGTCGGCATTCCACGGGCTACTCGAACAAGCGTGAACTCAGCTAACTCTGATACTCGTTCGACTTTTGCTCTAAGAGGTATGAACGAAAGGCCACGGACGCTTCTCTTCCTATTACTCAAAACATCTGCACCATGATTAGTGGCATATGCAATAAATGCATCGACAAGTCTTGCATCCCCAACGTTGTGCAGTACGAATTCAAAAAGCGCCTCCTCCTTATCAGTAGGTATGCCACGAAGTTTATCTTTGGGAAGAAAGGCCCGTAAATCCTCAATGTGCGTAATCGTTTCAGTAAAGGTAGGCTGAACCCTGTCTTCGACAAGTTGCTTATTCCAATCAATAAATGCGCTTCGAGTGCCAACGACAAACAGGTCATCTGTGATAGCCGTGTCTGGATGTTTTTTTATCCCCCATTCCTCGGGCTGAACCCTCCTGGATCGACTGCCAACAGCCTCAAGCCCAGCAGCACGTAACAGATTTTTCGGTGAATCTGACTTCGAAATATATCGTGGATGCATCGTTAAAATAGCGACCACTTTTTCGTCAGGGGAAGCATCCTTCGGAATGGAGGCGAATGTTTCAGATGCCTCACTAAGTTTAGAGGAGAGCTTACTGCGAGCGTAGTCTGGGTCGTAGGGCGATTTTTTTGAACCGCCCCCCTTGGGCACTATGACTTGGGAAGTCATTCGCTCTCCGTTACCTAGGAGAAAATTATGTTCACGAGGCATAGTGTTTAGGTCGAAGTATTTTACTATTAAGAATTCCTAGAGTGTTTACGCAGGGTATCGCGAGCAATACCTGTTATTTCTGAAATGCATCTTTGTGACATGCCCCGTTGCTCCAGAAGAGAGACCAGCTTAAGCTTCCGAGCGGTAGGCATCTGTGCTGCAAGATGGATTGCAAGTTGCTGCAGAGAGTCCTCTAGGGAAACATCATCGACGATAGCCCGTCGGCGAGCCAACGTCAGTGTTCGTACCACATCGGCAAAAGAGAAGCCGGACATCAGCTGAGCTAGAACTTCGATTAAATCTTGGAACCTCTGCTCGACCTGTTCTCCTAATCCATTCACTATAGTTTTGCGAATTTCTTCTTTAGAAGGCTTAGGGAATTCAATTACTCGATCAAACCGTCGCCATACTGCAGGATCGAGTAGCTCTGGATGGTTGGTGGCTGCCAATAGAAGTCCGTGACTTGGCCATTCGTCGATCGCCTGCAACAGCACAGTCACCAGTCTCTTAAGCTCCCCTACATCGCTCGTGTCATCTCGTCTTTTTGCGATCGCATCAAACTCATCAAGTAAAAGCACACAGTTAGTCGACCGAGCGTAGTCTAATACTACACGTATATTATTTCCGGTACGTCCCAAGTAGCTACTCATTACGGCTGCAAGGTCTAGCGTCAACAGCGGCCTGTTCATTTTATTAGCGATCCACTTAGCAGCAAGAGTTTTTCCGACGCCAGGCGGACCCACAAAGAGCATGGAACGAGTTGGCGCTATCCCAGCATTTGCAAGCTCTGTTTCACGAACTCTCTCATGTAGAACCGCACTCAATTGAGAAAATATCTCTTTCGGCCATATAGGTTCGCTAGCCAGATGAGGCACGATCTCTCTTCGGAGCAATTCAAGCCGACTATCAGCATCGACCGGCAATGGTATTGATGTTGCGCTCCTAACCGGGTTACCCGCAATCTGTGTCAGCACGCGTTTCGCGTCTAGTGCCAAGTCAGGATTCTGATGAACGATCTGTCGCAAAACACGGCGAACCAGGGCCTCCACATCTTCTGTGCGGCCTTCTAGAGCCAAGCGAGCTAAGTGGACGAAATCTTTTTCAATGTACGGCATATAGTCCATCCAATCTTACAACAAAATCTAAACTAATCAAAGCATGTGGACGATATAGTATCTATGCCTCTAAACTAGGCCACTAAACGGAAGTATGCGGACTTACCTGCACATTCCCCAAAAACCCTTACGTTGCACCTTGGCAATCTCGATAGCACGCTTCAATGAAGGATCATATTGATTCGCGCAAATCTGCTCCATGCGCTGCTCCGTTTGCAGATATCCTTCTTCTGCTAAAACCTTGGTCAAAGATTGCGCGAGCCAGGGAGCCTCTACGTCGGAAGCAAGGCTTACACTGCTTAAAAGCAGCTTAGGATCATTTTTGTCTGCACCCAGCGATGCCAGTAAATCAGGATAGAAGAGTCGGCTGCTTAAACCGCAGAGTGGTGCATCCGTATTAGCATAGACGCTTACACGTAACTTCTTGCCCGGCAGATTTTTTTGAAGATAATCAACCTGTTGGCGCTTCTGGCAGTCGTTAAGGCCTGAGGAGTAGGCCGTCGAATAAGAGCCATACAATGGCAATACGTGAAAGAAGTTTAATATTTTTTGGCTACCGCCTCCTACCACGGTGGATACCACAAGCTCACCTCTGTCGTTTACCTTCTCAACATACCCATATCTAGATTTCGACCCGTCTGTCTCCTGAATATAATCCCAGATCGTACTCTCATCACTTCGGTCAACTGTCACAGTGCGTGCATCGTATTCAGGATTTACAATCTTCCCCGTAGTTACAGCGATCCTCTCTTCCCGCCTGGTTGAGGCGGCTTGAAACATATTTCTTTCACCACCCACCTCTACGTTCTTGGTTGGTTTTGGAGCATCTGGTAAATCCTGGCTCTCTCCAAAAAGAGTTATTGGTTCCGTGAATGTAGGTCTCTGAGCATCTTGCATTGGTCTTAGAGCGGGTACCTGACTCAAGGGTGTGCGATTAGCTTTTGTATTTGAACCAGTTAGCACAAAGATAAGACCAACAAGAATGGGTAGGAGGATCACGCAAGCAACCGAAATCCATCCGGCCAGCTTACGTCCCTTGTTAAAGAAGTAGGTGGCAGCAATGACGGAGCCCCAGAAGGCGATCATTTCGAGAATAGCATCGGCAGACATAGATAAGATTGGGAAGAGATTATTTAATGTTTTTATCTATCCAAGCCTCTACCCCTATAAGGGCAACGAATAAAACGATCATTACGGGTCTGACGATCCAGGGGCCATACTCATCTGCGTTGGACGCGAAGTGCCAAGTTATGCCAGCGATAACGATGAAGCTCAGCAACTGAAGACTATTCTTTTTAGTAAATCCCATACTTAGGATGTGTGGCCGTCAGTCTTTGACGAATTATCCACGCTCTTTGCTTCCGTTTCCTTCGAGGGTTGAGTTCTTTGACTGAACGACTTAAACACAAATGCAATCACGATACCGACACCAACAATCAAACCGATGAGTTCGCCCATACGAGTAAAGTTAAGTTTTAAAAAACAAAAAGGACACCCCATCAGGTGTCTAGGCCCAGAGCAGTAGCGGTAGCTGCTGCTTTGTTTTCAGGGGTGCCCCTTTCGGCGCACCAGCTACCTGAAAAGCAAACAAGCGTTTGCCTCCATTTGACTTACAACTCTGAACCTAGACACCTACAATATGCCTTCTACAATGAGAGAAGTCAAAGAAACCGACATGAATCCTAAGTATTGGACGAGCATTACTCAACAATCACCAACCTTTCCCTCGCTCTCGTTAGTCCAACGTACGTTAGCCTCCGTTCCTCTGCCTCTACCTCCTCGTCCGTAATCCCTAGCAGACCATTTAAACAAGCCAAGCG
>CAZIQG010000053.1:0-8375 GCA_964541725.1 uncultured Gammaproteobacteria bacterium | reverse complement strand
TGTCGATCTTCCCACGTCGTCGCTCTTTCATCCCAGGCAGCAAAAAATAGGACGACGGCCCAGCGGGAATAGTTTGATGTGAATGTGTCCTGGTCTTTTTGGATGACGTCGTGCCAGCTTGGGGCAAAGTGGGGGTTTGTAAGAGGTTCAAGTTGAATGGCGGGGAAAAAGAGGCCGTAGCCTTCTTCATGGATAACGTCTTGGACGGTGTCCGGTGTTTTTCCGATGCGGAGTCCGGGCGCGCTCTCCGCAATGGCAAGGGTCACGATGCCTTTGTCGTAGTGTCCGGAGGCAAGGAAGTCTCCTGGATCGGTATTTGGATATCCTAAGAAACGAAGAGGGGTTTGCAGGAATCGACCGGGACCAGGTTCGAAAATCTTCTTTTCGATGCCGGGGTATACTTCGTCGATAATTTGAACAGCTTCGCGGAGCGTGGGGAGTGTCGCCTCGTAAACGATTTTGGCGGCATCTAAGAATGTGATCAGCTCGGGGCAATCTGCTCCTGTTTTACGAAATTCCTCATCGGCGGCGTTATCGTAATGAAAGTATTCTCGATTATCTGCTTTCCCTTCGGCGCGTGAGCGAGTCCAGTATCCAATTTCCATCTGGCCTTGGTAATCCTCAAGTTTGAAGGCAAATCGTCTTTTGGTTGTGTCTGGTAATTCCATGAATGTAAAGAACGCTTTCACGGCTGTTTCGATGTCTGCGCGTGAGCAGCGAAGGGGCATTTTATGGAATGATTTGGTGTCCAAATCGTGTACCAGGGTTTCGTAGCGAGAGGGCATAGATGATGCATAACGCTAACATATGCGTCATTATATTGCGATTTATCTCATGTGGTTACCGAGGAAGGTGCGCGCTTTATGGCGACAAAATATGGATGCGTCTTTGCTGGTATATCCTTTGTATATTTTTCTTATCAATGGAGCGGTGTTTGTTGCGATTCTTTTAGGGAAACGTCGTCAATACCGAAAAGGAACGTAATAATTTCAGCTTAATTGTAAAGTTGGCGGCTTATATATTTGATCGAACGCTATTCGATGTGAGATCGAATAAAAGAAAATGCGCTTGGGATTTTGCAGTAAGTGAGATATCTGTTTCGTCCTGTAGTCCACAGGCATCTCCTGTGGAAAGGGTTGTATCGTTCACGTTTAGATCGCCAGAGATAACCTGGATCCATTGAATACGATTTGCGTGCCTTGGGAGTGATATAGATGTGCCTGGTGCAAAGATGCCTCGATATATGTCCGCATCTTGGCGAATTACGATGCTTTCCGATCGTCCATCGCTCGAAGCGAGCAGTTCTAGCGTTCCTAATTCTGCTTGGCCGAGCTTCTTGTCTTGATAACGAGGTATTTCGCCATATACGTTTGGTTCGATCCAGATTTGCAATAAGTGCGTCGTAGCGTCTCCCGGATTCATCTCGCTATGCATGATGCCTGTACCGGCCGACATGTATTGGATCTCGTTAGGGTGGATCGTCGATCCGTTTCCCAGGCTGTCATGATGCGCGAGTTCGCCGCTCAATACATATGTCAAAATTTCCATGTTGTTGTGGAAGTGTTCGCCAAAACCTTCTTTACCCTGAATACGATCCTCGTTTATTACGCGGAGTGAGCCAAAACTCATCCATTGAGGGTCGTAATAGTGGGCAAACGAGAATGTATGATATGTATCAAGCCAATGGTGTACGACATGACCGCGTTCATGGGAGCGTCGAAGAATCATCATAATCTCTCTCTATTTAGCGAGTCTAGCCCACGTAAAGATCCGCGTCCACGTCTGAATAGACAGTGGGTAGAATGTTTTTTTGTAGAAAATTGTTTCGAAAACCATAAAACTCCGCATGCATAAATAAGAAAACCCGTCTTTGTGAGACGAGTTTTTCTTGTGGCGGGCCATCGGGGAGCTGGTTCGAAACTTTGAAGCAGATGATGCGATTTAGGCAAGAGGCGTCCGTTGCGATCTCCACGTCTCACGAAGCGATGAGATCTTTCCTTCTTTAAATGTAAGAAATGCTGCTTCGTACATGTGAACCTGTTCGTTTGTGACCGTATCAACGAAGTCCCCGTTCCATTCAGCTGCCGCTTGGTTGCCTTGAGTGAGGAGATTGAGCAGCTTAAAGTGGATGTCTTTTTGCTCTTGTACGACTTTTTTCAACCAATATTTTTTTATCGCATCGCGTCCCTGCATGGGCACGGCAAACGGACCTTCTTGATAGGTCGCATATTCGGTAAAAATGCTGATGATTAATTCAGGATCTTGTGATTCCCACGCCTTGCCGTATGTTTCAAGGATGGAACGTATTTGTTCGGTTGTCATAATGATAGATACCGTAGGTGACTAAGTGGGTTATAGCAAGAGTGGCATTTGTAACAAGATCGCCGCCGTTTAAGCAGGGATTTTTGTTGCCAGGCCATCCTGGAGGATATTATAACTGTCTCGATATGGATCGAATCGCTTTATCAAAATCTATTCCTGTATCGACAACAGGAAGCTCAAATTTCTGAGCTTGTGCTTTGATATAGAGACTCTCCGTCTGAACCATCTTCGCCGCTTTTTTCAGTAGATCCTTATCACGAAGTGCCCCTGCAAGCCAATCATGTTTAGATTCATTTTTATGAAATCCGGACAGAATATCATCAATATTCATCTTCACAAGATAGACTGGTTTTATGTATTTCCACATTGGTGTCACCTGCAGCTGCTTAATGAGCATTGGCAGAAGGTGCACACCCTCGATGATAAAATCTTCTTGAGACTCGATCAGATCTTCGATAAGCCTTCTTGTGCTCGGCCATATCGATCTAGCCTCTGTAACGTCCGTCTTCAGTAAGGCATTGGGTGTCTGCGTGTTTAGATTATGATACGGCGCAGCAGACTTTTGTAATTCAATGGGAAATTTTTTGCCTCGTTGTCGATAAGGTGTGCACGCAACAATCATGTGACGGACTGTATCCGTCGAAAGATAAGAAATCTTTTTTTGTTTAGCCAACCGTTTTGTTAGGGTTGTTTTGCCACAGCGTGGAGCTCCACCGATCAGATAAATCATGCCTTGAGCCTAACACAAAAGCCGTCTTGCGACGACTTTGGTGTTGGCGGGTGCGAAGGGATTCGAACCCTCGATCGCCCCGCATGCTTGCGGGGTGTGTTAACCGGCCCCGCTATCCAACGGGGGAGCGCTACACCACGCATCTCACTTACAACGCAAAAACCACCCGATAAAGGAGTGGTTTTTACGTGGCGGATGCGAAGGGATTCGAACCCTCGATCTTCTCCGTGACAGGGAGACGTGTTAACCGGGCTACACCACGCATCCGTGCGTGATTCCTATGCTTTTTTGTGAAGCGACGCTATCCTATCAGAGGTTTGCGCTCCTGACAAGCCCTCTTCTCCCTATGTTTGCCCTTATTCGTCATGGTGCCCATTCTGTTTACCCTGATCACCTGACGCCGGAGGGGGAAGGGATGGTCTTAGTGTTGGCGGAGCGTCTTGCTTCTTTGCAGACTTGGACGCGTATTTGTGCTTCGCCTCGCCTTCGGACGCAGGAGACGGCTGCGATCATTAGTCGTGTCCTGAGCCTCCCTGTGGAGCTCGACGAGTCTTTGCTTGAAACGGCTGATCATGATGTTTGGATGCCGCCGCATGATCTCTCGGAAGAAACGATCCTCGTGACCCATGTTCCTGTGATCCGTGAGATTGGGAATGCCTGGGCGAAGCTTCTTGAAGTATCCGCGCCTCCTGCTCTCGGAGTGGCCGAGGGATTGCTGATTGACCCCCGAGCGTCTACAATCAGTAAAATTTCTTATCTATGAGCAGTCCCACGATGAACTCGTACCAGCCTTCGTTGACCGAATGGTTCCAAGCGATTGGTGATGGGACGGATGCGGAAGCGTTGCGTTTAGAGGATAATCAAAACCGTGAACGGTTGGAGGTTTTATATCAGATCATTGGCGTTCCTTATGAACGGCCAGAAGCTTTTCCGGCGCGTGTTTTGAAAGACTGTGAATCCGCTTTTCAAAACATATTAGCTGAGCGTGGCGATGAGTTGTGTGCGATTCGATTAGTGCCTAAGCGTGCCGACTTGCCCAAGCTTCGTGATCGCGGTCGTTCGATTCGACGTTGTTACGAGGATTGGTTTTTAAAGCAGGATATTCCTTGGGACGAATACACGGCGTATGTTTGCCCACATTCTGAAACATTGGATTGGTCCGCGGTCTTTGTTGTGAATGATGAGTCGATCTTTGGAGAGATTATCGAAGGCATGCATGCTCAGCTCACCCATGGTGATACCACGCATTCTGTCGCAGCCTTTTATTTTGATTTTCAAACCTGGTCTTGGAAGAATCGGACGGAAGAGGCGGTTGCGCAAGTAGAAAAGATGTTAGCGCAGATTCTCGTGACTGACCCGCATAAACAGCAGGCACTACGCGAGTCATTAAATGCTGAATTTTCTCACGACTATCTCAAAGGGTATTTTGAGGTGACGGTCTGGCCTGGAAAGGGAATTCATTTTATTGATTACAACCGTTTATTATCTGCGCGTATTCCGACCCCGCTTCCATTCGGCCGTCAGGAAGAGACGGCTGGGGTCTTTTTGCGTGGGATGGCGACATCGCCCGGTATTGTTCGTGGTCCTGTCGTGATCGTGCAGGAGGAGGATTTGTCTTCGGTTGTGCTTGATACCGGTTCTATCCTGGTCTGCGATAATACGGATATCCGTTATCTTCCGCTTATGAAAAAAGCGGCTGGATTCATCACAAACCGTGGGAGTTTGTTAAGTCATGCGAGTATTGTTGCGCGTGAGCTTAAGAAACCTTGCATTGTAGCGACGAAGACGGCTACGCAGGTTTTGCGAATAGGGGATCAGATCGACATGGATGGATCGACGGGGATCGTTAAGAAGCTTGTCTAATAATAAACCATTACACATGTCCGAACATTCGGATAAAGATCACGAGTGTGATCCCAATGAGCGTCAACGCTACCCCCGATGTTTTTGACATGCGACCGCTGTGTGCTTGGGGGAGGAGTTCGGAGAGGGAGAGGAAGATGAAGAACCCGGCGAAGGCGGACAACAGGAGAGCAATCGCGTGGGTATCTAAGCCGAGGCGGAATCCGACAAACGAGCCGACAAAGGGAGCGAGAGCGCCAAATCCTAGAATAGGAAGGGTGCTTTTGTGCTTGTGACCAAGGCCGAGTTTTAAAAATGTCACCGTACTCATGCCATCGGCAAATGAATGTAACACAACCGCGAGGAGCACGAGCATTCCGAGTCGTTCATCCGCCGCGAAACTTGCCCCGATGGCGATTCCATCGAGGAAGCTGTGGAGAATGATGCTGCCTGCACGGATATAGGTGCGTGTATGTGTGTGGGTATCATTGTGGCAGGTTTCTTCGGGATGGGTATGCGTATCGGCGTGTTGGTGGTGCGCGTGAAATGAGAAGGCTTTGTCTAAAATGTGGAAGAGGACAATGGCAGCCAAGGTGACTCCAAAAGGCGTGGTGACGGGGAGTGCGTATTCGAGGCTGTGCTCAATGGCTTCGGGGAGGAGGTCAAGGAAGGCGACGCCAAGCAGGATTCCACCGGAAAGGGAAAGAAGCGGATGAAGGTCTTTTTTCCATTTATACACGACCAACCCTCCGGCCAGAACCGAGAGCATAGGGAAGGCGGAGAGGAGGATGGGGGTTAGGGAGATATCCATATATAAATGCATTGCAACTGCATTTACTTTAGAATAGGTTGAGGTTGGCGTCAATTGCTCCTCTTTTTCGTCATTTTTATTCCGCCTTCGCGGGAATGACGGGGAATTGGTACTCTTGTTTTGATATGCCTTCTCTCTTGCCTGCTCAAATTGCTTTGCGAACCTACGCGAGTCCGATTAGGGCGGAAATCTCGCAGCGGTTTTTTAAGACTGGCGTGGGGGAATATGGAGAAGGGGATCAGTTTTTAGGTGTGACGGTGCCTCAGACGCGTAAGGTGGCGCGAGCGTATCGAGACATGTCTTTGAAAGAGATTCAGGTCTTGGTGAAAAGCGCGGTGCATGAAGATCGGTTATTAGGGCTTTTGATTTTGGTGGGACAGTTTCAACGTGCGAAGATCAGGGAGGAGCGGAAGAAGATTTTGGATGTGTATTTGTTGCTTGCTCGGCAAGGATACGTGAATAATTGGGATCTTGTAGATACGAGTGCGTATCACATTGTTGGAGCGTATGTGTATGAAGAACCCAGTAATTTGTTAGAAAAACTCGCTGTTTCAAAGAATCTTTGGGAACGACGCATCGCGATCGTAGCGACGTTTTATTTTATTTGCCACGGGCAATCTGAGATGACGTTTCGGATTGCCAAATTGCTTTTAACGGATTCACACGACCTTATTCATAAAGCTGTAGGTTGGATGTTACGGGAAGCAGGGAAGCACTGTTCTGAGAAGGAATTAGAAAGGTTTTTAAAGACGAATTATCAACGTATGCCGCGTACGATGCTGCGCTATGGGATTGAACGATTGCCGCAGGCGAAACGGATCGCATATCTGAAAGGGACGATTTGAGAGAGGGGATAGTTGTTTTTTATTAGAATATTTGCTAGGGTTTTTATGCCTTCGGACGCAGTGAGCGTTTTTGCGAAGGTATGGGAGAGACACCGATGGAAGGTGGTTGCAGGCTGGATGAGTGGGTTCGTGAAGTGGAGCGGAACCATCGCGAAGCTCCGTTCGCGCATCTTCTGCCGCTCGCGGTCGAGGGGATCGTGATCTCCCTCAATCGTGCACGCAAGTTCTCCAGGAAGAAAAAGCTGTGCAACGGTGCAGCGAAGCCGAAGCAGTCCAGGTAGTTCATTCCTCTTGTTTTTTGTCTTTTTCCCCCTTTTGCTGATTCTCGGTCTTTTCCGGGCGTCAGCTCCTTTTGTTTTAGGGGACTTCCCTCGAATTCATCTCTCAGGTACTCTGGAATCCTATATTCTATGCGTATTTCTCGTTTGTTTACTAAAACGTCTAAGGCGGTGCCTCATGATGCAGATTCCGTGAATGCTAAATACCTTGTTCAGGGGGGGCTTTGTGCATCAAGAAATGGCTGGTGTGTATTCTTGGCTCCCCTTAGGCTTGCGGGTGTTGCGTAAGGTTGAGGCGATTATCCGTGAAGAGATGGATAGCCTGGGCGCACAGGAAGTCTTGATGTCGGCTTTGCAACCCAAGGAGAATTGGATCCAGACGGACCGTTGGGAGGCGGTGGATGTCTTGTTTAAGATCCCAAGCCAAACCAAGAAGGAATATGCCCTCGGTCCTACGCATGAAGAGATTGTGACGCCGCTTGTGAAGGCGTTTGTATCCTCATATAAGGATTTGCCGTTGGCAGTTTACCAATTACAAACAAAGTTTCGTGATGAATTGCGTGCCAAGTCCGGCGTTTTGCGTGGGCGTGAATTTGGGATGAAGGATTTGTATTCCTTTCATACTTCCCAGGCTGATCTTGAAGTGTTCTACAAGCAAGCGTTGGAAGCGTATCTGCGCGTGTTTGCTCGCTGTGGGTTGAACGTCAAAGTTGTGGAGGCATCTGGTGGATCATTCACGAAAAAGTTTTCGCATGAATTCCAAGTTCTTACCGAGGCAGGGGAGGATACGATCTTAACTTCGCCCTCTTGGATGTATGGGCAGAATAGTGAAGTTGCGACATTGAAAGAAGGGGATGCATGTCCAGATTTTCCAAATGAGTCATTAACCTGGCAAAAAGGGGTCGAAGTCGGCAATATTTTTGACTTAGGTGGGAAGTTTGCGGAGGCCTTTGATTTAGCCGTGACGGATGAGAAAGGTGAGCGTCAGCAAGTGGTGATGGGGTGTTATGGCATTGGGGTTACGCGTCTCGTGGGGACGATTGTGGAAGCGTGCCATGATGATCGTGGGATTATGTGGCCAAAGAGTGTCGCTCCCTATCATATCCAGTTGGTCTCGTTGCGTTCTAAAGATGAAGCAATGCAAGCACGGATTCAGGAAACGGCCTTGAGTTTATATGAAGAGTTGCGGGCGCAAGGGGCAGAAGTATTGTGGGATGATCGTCCTGATGCCTCGCCCGGAGAGAAATTCGCGGATGCGGATTTACTTGGATTGCCACTGCGCTTGGTCGTATCAGAGAAAACGTTAAAAGAAGAATCCGTTGAATGGAAAGAACGAAGTGGACAAGAGATGAAGTTGGTAAAATTGGAAGCTGTGAACGAGAGCGTCGCTGCTTGGCTCTAAGTTCTCAGTCACTCAATACAAAAGAACGGACATGATGTCCGTTCTTTTGTATTCTCTCTTTGTGATTACGCAGTCGTTGGAGCGGCAGCTGGAGCCATGCCCGTGTGCTTGAGGGCGTCCTTGAGGCCTTTGCCGGCTTTGAATT
>CAZIQG010000052.1:0-8509 GCA_964541725.1 uncultured Gammaproteobacteria bacterium | reverse complement strand
ATCATCGGTCGTTCTACGCACCCCATCGACAAACCCCGCAAACAAAAGATTGCCATCAACTGCAGCATGTTGGCCGAGGATGTCATCAGCGCTCCCGATGTCAGTTCCATCTACCAAGTCCCGCTTAACCTCGAACAAGAAGGCTTAGCAGAACGCGTCATCAAAAAACTCAAGCTACGAAAAAGCAAAGTCGACCTTACCGCCTGGCAAGGACTCTGGGATCGTATCCAGTCTTCCACGAAATCGATTAAGATTGGCATCGTCGGTAAATATGTTTCCACGGGTGACTTCGTTCTTACGGATGCCTACTTGTCCGTCTTAGAGGCCGTCAAACATGCCGCTTGGTCCATCCAACGTAAACCAGAAATCATCTGGATCAATTCGGAAGAGTTGGAAATGAACCCAAAGACGGTCTCAGATGTCCTCAATAATCTTGATGGCATTCTCGTACCTGGTGGCTTTGGTACGCGTGGCATTGAAGGGAAGTTGCTCGCAATCCGTTACGCGCGCGAGAAAAAGATTCCGTACCTCGGCCTTTGCTATGGTCTTCAACTCGCAACAGTCGAATTTGCCCGCAATGTCCTTGGGTTGAAGGATGCCAATACCACCGAAATCAATCCAAAAACCCCCAATCCCGTCATTCATCTCATGAATGAGCAGGAAGAACGGATGAAAAACAAGCACTATGGCGGCACCATGCGTTTAGGCTCTTACGATTGTCTCCTGCGCCCCGGCTCCAAAGCCCAAGAAGTCTACGGTCAAGATGAGATCGTTGAACGCCATCGCCATCGCTACGAATGTAACCCCGACTATCGCGAAGATCTAGAAAGAGCTGGCCTCATCCCGAGCGGTCTCTCGCCTGATGGAAGATTGGTCGAAATTGTTGAATTGAAGAACCATCCCTTCTTCATGGCCAGCCAATTCCATCCCGAGTTCTTATCAAGACCGTTCAGACCGCATCCAATGTTTGTCGGGTTTGTGAAAGCAGCGTCAAAGTAAATTTCTTAAATAAAGAGACCCTCGATAATCGAGGGTCTCTTTATTTAATCATTTTAGTTATTTTGCAGCCGCTGTTGCCTTTGCTTCTTGCTTTGCGTAAGGAATTACATTCGCGAACTTCACCATCTTGAAAGCGCCGGTGAAGCGGCGGACGCGGCGGTTGGTGAATTTGACCATGCCGTTGGCTAAGGCGAACAAGGTGTCGTCTTTGCCGATGCCGACGTTGGTGCCAGGGCGAACCTTCGTGCCACGTTGGCGCACCAAAATATTCCCCGTGCGAACAACTTCGCCCGCGTACTTTTTCACGCCTAAGCGTTGACCATGGGAATCGCGCCCATTACTGGTAGAACCACCTGCTTTTTTGTGAGCCATAGGAGATTAGGAATCAGGAGTCAGGCGTGAGGCTTTAGGATGGATCAAGACTGATACCTAATCCCTGACGCCTGAGGCCTACACTCAAAAATATGGGCTTATCTTAGAGGAATACCGTGAGCTTGTCAAGCGTCTAGTTTTGGCTTAATCTACCTAAATATGTCCAAAACCAAAGAGCAGTTATCCCAAGATATCGAAAATGTCCTACAAGTCCTACGCCAGGGGTTAGCCATGCATGGTGGAAATGTGGAGTTGGTCGATGTAAATATGGAAACGGGGCTCGTCCAGGTCCGCATGCAGGGATCCTGTGTGGGCTGCCCTATGTCAGAAATGACCCTAAAAGCGGGGATTGAGGATACACTTAAGGAAATGGTGCCTGAAGTGAAAGAAGTCGTACAGGTAGAATAAAGAACCTGTGCGTGACAGTCTGTCACGAATTGCGTAGAATAGCCCTAGATGACCGTTGAACAATGGCTCTTTTCTGCTAAGCGCGCTTGGCAGGATCCGTGGGTAAAGGTGGTAACCATTGCCACCCTGCTTTTTATGGTAGGGGGGAGTGCCTGGTTTATTGCCCGTATGGCAGCTTTACATGGCCAGGCCACAGGCGGGTTGATGGTATTACATTATAATATTTATGTGGGAATTGATGCCATCGGTCCTTGGGGATGGATTTTTTTATTTCCCGCCGTCTGGCTTGTGCTCGTCGTGGCCGATCTCGTCTGGGCCTACGGCGTCTATCGCGAAGATCTGTATCAAGCCTGGAGCTTTCTGCTTTTGGCGGTGCTCTGGAGTATCCCCTGGATGATGGCGTTATGGCATCTTGTTCGGATTAATCAGTAGTACCTTTTTCTATTCTCAATACTCGATACTGTATACCCATACTATGTATGACTGATCCTACCTTTTTTGTGGCACGACCGTTGGGTATGATGGCCTTGGCCTTTGGCGGGGTTTTTTTACTCATGCCGATCTTAATCCGGCTCCTGCGTGCCGCCAAGATGGGAAAAAATATTCGTGACCTGGCAAGTGCGCCCGTCATGGCAAGCCTGCATAAAGCAAAAGCAGGAATGCCAACTATGGGTGGCATTGCCATGTGGGGCGTTGTCCTTGTGTTGGCACTCGTGTTCGGCGAGGCGTGTAACCTGATGGGTGAGGGAAGTCTTGCTTGCCAGATTTCGTTCTTATCACGTGGGCAAACCTGGTTGCCCTTGGGTCTCATGTTCGCCGCCGCCGTGGTTGGCTTGATCGATGATTATTGGAACGTACGTCGCTTAGGTCCGCGCGGGGGTGGGTTACGCAAACGGCATAGGATCCTGTCGTACACACTGATCGCTGTTGTAGGGGCATGGTGGTTTTATACAAAGTTGGGCTGGGACCAATTACATATTCCGTTTGTGGGAACCTATAATATCGGCTGGTGGTATGTTCCCTTTTTCATTTTAACGATCGTGGCCACCTCTTTGTCCGTCAACGAGACAGATGGGCTGGATGGGTTAGCCGGGGGAGGCTTGCTCACCGCCTTTGGGGCGTACGCGGTGATCGCTTGGGCACAAGGACGTACAGACTTGGCCACTATGTGTGCCGTCATCATTGGTACGTTGCTCGGATTTCTCTGGTTCAACGTGAACCCTGCGTCTATCATGATGGGGGATACGGGTGCTATGTCGCTTGGAACCGTGCTCGGTGTAGTTGCCCTCATGACGAATCAACCGCTCCTGTTGCTCGTTATCGGTCTACCGTTTGTCATCGAGAGCCTATCCGTTCTTGTTCAGGTGGCCAGTAAGAAATTACGCGGCAAGAAAATCTTCCATAGCACGCCCGTCCATCACCATTTTGAAGCCATCGGCTGGACGGAGCCGCAAATCGTCATGCGTTTTTGGCTTGTCTCGTTTGTGTGTGCGGGGATTGGCTCCGTCCTTGCGTTGATTGATCGTATTTAATTCTCATGCGCGCCCTCGATCGCTTTCGTACGCTTGACCCAGGGATCCTCTGGACCACCTTTGGGTTATTGGTATTCGGGCTTGTTATGTTGCTGTCTGCGACGGGGCCGGTTGCTCTCTCGCGTTCTGGATCTAGTCTGTATTTTGTAAAACATCAACTCACGAACGGCATCATCCCGGGCTTCATCGCCTTCTTCACGCTTGCTCTCATTGATTATCGTATCTGGCGACGCTTCGCGCTCTTTGCCTTAATCGGAAGCATCATTGCTCTCACGCTTGTATTTATTCCAGGGATTGGTCTTGAGCTAGGCGGTGCCCGGGGTTGGATTCATCTAGGAGCATTCACGGTCCAGCCGACGGAATTTGTAAAACTCACATTTCTCATCTACTTATCGGCCTGGCTCGCAAATCGTGAAGGGCAGCGCGACCATCACACGTTAGAGAATGGCTTGATCCCGTTTTTAGCCGCGCTTGGAGCCGTCATGTTACTTGTGATTTTGCAGCCTGATACCGGTTCTATGGCCGTGATCGTGCTCATGTCCTTGTTCGTCTATTTTTTATCGGGTGCGCCTGTGGTGTGGTTTGCCGGATTGTCTGTGATGGGGATCGGCCTCCTGACGCTCCTCATTCGTCATTCGCAATATCGTGCGCGTCGTTTTACGGCCTTTCTTCATCCAGAACTCGACCCATTAGGAGTCGGATACCATATCAATCAAGCAATTTTAGCGGTCGGATCCGGAGGCTGGTTTGGTCTTGGTTATGGACATTCGCGACAAAAGTTTTTGTATCTCCCCGAAGTCGAGGCAGACTCGATCTCCGCCGTGATTGCAGAAGAGCTTGGATTTGTGGTTATGCTTGCGCTCTTGCTCGTGTTCGCAGGCTTGATTTGGCGCTGTTTTATCATCTCACGAGAAGCGCGCGATCCATTTGGCCGATATATTGCGGCAGGGGTTGGTGTCTGGATCGCGGTTCAATTGTTTCTCAACGTAGGTTCTATGACGGGGTTAATGCCGATGACCGGCGTCACTCTCCCCTTAATTTCTCACGGTGGTTCTGCCATGGTGTCTTTGTTAGGCGCCTTGGGGCTCTTAGCGGGAATTCCACGCAGTAATAATGCGCGGGTACGGTAACATATGAATATTGTTTTTGCGGGAGGAGGAAGTTTAGGGCCTGTCACCCCTCTTTTAGCAGTTGCTCAGGCCTTGAAACGACATGGGCCACGCCAACTCACATGTAGCTGGATCGGGACGCCGAATGGTCCTGAAAAAATCTTGGTCGAGGCACAAGGGATGAAATTTTTTTCGTTGGCCGTCGCCAAGTGGCCACGTTATCCCTCTTTAGGCTGGGTAACGTTTCCGTATCAATGGCTGCAAGCGCGTAAGACGGCTAAGCAATTAATCGAGGCTCTAAAGCCCAACGCGCTTGTTACCGCTGGAGGGTTTTCCGCAGTGCCGGTAATCCGAGTGGCGGCAGCAAAACGCATTCCTTGCTTCGCGCATCAGCTAGATCTTGAGCCAGGTCTCGCAAATCGTTTAATTGCCCAACAATGTATAAGTGTCACAACCTCATTTGAATACGAAAAACGTCCCTTCGGTGAGCGAGTAAGTGATGAACCATTAACGACGCCCATGCGCTACGCACTGGCTGCATTGCCTACACGTGAAGTGGCAGCTCGAACGTTTGGACTTGATCCCCATCAGTCCATCGTGTGTATCTTTGGCGGAGGACAGGGGGCACACGCCTTGAATCTATTCGTGGAACGAACTCTCGATACCCTGCTTCGCTTTACACAGGTGATCCATATCACGGGGCAAGGGAAAGACACGCATTTACAGCAGCGGCAACGCAAAGGCTACGTTGTCCGCTCATTATTAAGCGCAGAAGAGATGGAGCGCGCACATGCGGCCGCAGATCTAGAAATAACGCGTGCCGGTATCGGAACCTTATCGGAAATAGCCGGCTTAAAAAAAGCCGCTTTCATTATTCCGATCCCCGACACGCATCAAGAGGCAAATGCACGCGCTTTTGAGGAGCGCGGAGCGGCGATCGTCTTCGACCAAGCTTCTTCCAGCTTTGACGAGGACGTGGTAAGTAGCGCCAAGCTTCTCTTACATGACCGCTCCGAACGGCAAGCTATGGGTGAACGAGCGAATAAGTTTTTTCCGACGGATGACGGAACCGCCTTTGCGAAACGCATCCTCTACTATCTCGCCTCCCGGGTATGAATATCCAAACATTCAAGCAACAACTTGACCCGATTTTCTTACATGAAATGCGTCGCCAAGTGGAGGCATTTTCTGGGTTATCAGAAGATCCTTTTCTGACAAGAACCTCGCATCATGTTTTGACGTTAGCAGCTTCTGGCGGCAAACGCGTGCGACCCTATGTGGCGACGCTGGGATACAAGATGTTGGGAGGGGAGATTACGGATGACCTCCTGCGCTACGTCTCCGCCCTAGAATGTTTTCATCTCTTCGCGCTTATTCACGATGATATTATTGATCATGGAACGGAGCGTCACGGCGTTCCCACGCTTCATCGCTTTGCGCAAGAAGTGCTGAAACAGGAGCTGAGGTTTGGAGATTTAGAGCATATCGGTTGTGGTCACGCTATACTGTTAGGGGATTTATTGCATGCCGCCGCAAATCGTATGTTGCGTCATGGAGTTCCTGGACATTCGCAAAAACGCCTACGCGCTGCCTTGGAAGAATATGATGTGATGGTACAAGAAGTGATGATCGGAGAAATGGTAGATATCGATTCAGCCGCGCGCGCCTCCGTCGAAACAAGCTTGATTGATATTAAAATGCTCCTTAAAACAGCGAGCTATACATTCGTTCGTCCCCTTCGTATTGGGGCCGTGTTAGCGGGCGCCTCTAAAAAAGTCTTATCAGGCTGTGATGCCTTTGGGACGGCGATCGGTCTCGCTTTCCAAATCCAAGACGACTATATCGATCTCACTCAAAGCGCAAAACACACAGGGAAGGCTGTTCTCACAGATTTACGAGAACGGCAGCATACGGTTTTCACCCAACATGTCATAAAGCATGGCACCGAGGAACAGAAAAGGACGCTACAAAATTATCTTGGCAAAGAACTTACAGAGGCAGACCGTCCGGCCGTTCAGGCTTTATTTGAGGACTCGGGAGCCTTTGCAGCGGGCCAAACGCGCATGAATACGTTGTTTGAGAATGCTTTGCAGGTATTAGAAGGTCTCAAAAAACAACGGGTCCAAACCGAAGAATTAGAGGGGCTGGTACAATTCATCCGCCAGCGCACACATTAATTCGTTCAGTCCTCCACTTAAGGTAAGGGGAGGACTTAAATGAACGCATATGTCGTCTTCTGTGAATGTAGAAGTCTGTCGCCGCATCCATCATGAATACGGGACGAGTTATTATTGGGCGACGCGCCTTTTTCCCCGTGAGATTCGCGAAGCAACGCACGTGCTGTATGCTTTTTTCCGCGTGCCGGATGAGATGGTGGATACCGTAGCGGGAGCAAAACATCTGCGTGACCAATATCAAGTCGCGCAAATGACGGAGGGTCTTTCTTCTCTCGAATCATTGCGCGTATGGCAAGCAGCATGGCAGGAGTCGTGCAGGAATCCGGCCGTGGATCCCGTCCTCTCTGCCGCGCGTGAATTATTCCAACACTACCAGATTCCAGAGTGGTACGCGACTGATTTTCTCCAAGTTATGCAGCAAGATCTGACCTGTTCACGCTATGAGACGTATGAAGATCTTAAGCAGTATATGTATGGATCAGCTGCCGTCGTTGGGCTCATGATGACGCACGTGATCGGTTTCACGAGCCAAGAGGCGCTTCCCTACGCAGAGAGGCTGGGGTATGCCATGCAGCTCACGAATTTCCTAAGAGATATCCGAGAAGATTTCGAGGAAAGAGGGCGGATCTATTTACCTCAAGATGAACTGAAGCGATTTGGATTATCTGAAGAGGACATTAAAAATCATATCGTCGATGACCGATTTAAGGCCTGGATGAAATTCCAGATCGCTCGTGCGGACGCGCTCTATGAGGAGGCGAATCAAGGGATCAAGCTCCTCGATCCTCGGGGAAGACGAGGGGTACAAGCGGGAAGCGATCTCTATCGCCTCATCCTTCGCAAGATTGAGGATCAAGGATACGACGTGTATCGGCAGCGAGCGCGAACGAGCCTGTTCGAGAAAATAAAAGCTATACTACTATGAAATCTGTCATCATCATTGGTTCCGGAATTGGTGGTCTCGCCACGGCCTGCTTGCTTGCAAAGCAAGGCTACGACGTCCAGGTCTTTGAGAAGAACGAGCAATTCGGTGGCCGCGCGAGCATCTTTGAAGCCGAAGGCTTTCGCTTTGATATGGGTCCATCCTGGTATCTCATGCCGGATATTTTCGAGCATTTTTTTGAGCTAATGGGGGAGCGAGTCGAGAAACATCTTGATCTTGTCCGTCTTGGGCCTTCTTATCGCATCTTTTTTAAAGATGAAGGCAAGCAAGTCGATATCTACTCAGATATCGAACGTGATCGCCCTACGCTTGAAGCGCTTGAACCTGGATCATACGAAAAACTAAAAGAGCATCTTAAACGAGCGGGGGAGGCGTATACCCTCTCCAAGCGTTCGTTTATGTATAAGAATTACGATACGCTTCGCGACCTTTTTACTTGGGAAGCGCTGAAAAATGGAAGGCGTTTATCCGTCTTTTCCAACATGCACGCATATATATCACGCATTTTTAAGAGCGAAGCTCTTCAGAAGATCTTAGAATATCAGCTCGTCTTTCTAGGAAGTTCTCCGTATGCAACGCCTGCTCTCTACAGCATCATGAACTATATAGACTTCAAAATGGGAGTCTATTATCCAAAAAAAGGCATTTACGAAATCATTCACGCTCTCGTTCGTCTCGCAAAAAAGCATGGGGTAAAACTCCAAACTGACACGCCTGTCGAAAAGATTCTGGTAGAGGATAGTCAAGCGGTGGGGATTCGTCTCACTAATGGTCAAGAAATACGCGCAGACATTGTCATTTCAAATGCGGATATCCATCATACGGAGACGCAGCTTTTGTCTAAAGAATATCAACAGTATGACGAGAAATATTGGAAATCGCGTGTCTTAGCTCCTTCTGCGCTCATTCTCTATCTTGGGATCAAAGGACGGATCCCGTCACTCACGCACCATAATTTATTATTTTCTA
>CAZIQG010000051.1:0-8530 GCA_964541725.1 uncultured Gammaproteobacteria bacterium | reverse complement strand
AATGATTCATTCGCAAAATTCTGGAACTCATCGACATACAAATAAAAGTCGCGACGTTCGTGTTCAAGCAAATTTTGCCGTTCTTGTGCCGCTAATTGAATTCTCGTCACCACCATCCCCCCCAATAAACGCATATTATCTTCTCCAATACGTCCCTTCGAGAGGTTCACAATACAAATCTTGCCATCATCCATGATCTGGCGAAAATTCAAGGTAGATTTGACCTGCGCAACAATGTTACGCACCACCGACGATGACAAAAACTGCCCAACCTTATTTTGCACCGGCGCGATTGCTTCAGTCGCATACTTCTCAGACCAAGAGGCAAATTCTGCCACCCAAAATGTTTTGACAATCGGGTCACGAATCTTGGCCGTCACGCGCGCCCGGTACTCTTTGTCAACCAGCAAACGCGTAATCCCAAGCAATGTTGCGCCTGGATAATCCAACAATGCCAGCACACAGTTCATTAAAATATACTCCATGCGGGCGCTCCACACATCCGGCCAAATCTTCTTAAACACTCCCATCAGTCCAGAGGCGACCAACGGCTTTTGGTCATCATTCTCAGTCTCTAAAATATTAAACCCCATCGGGAATGCGGTATCCGAGGGGTTAAAATAGATAACATCGTTAATGCGTTGGGTGGGAATAAAATCTATGAGCTTCTCCGCCGTGTCGCCGTGCGGGTCAATATAACAACACCCGTGTCCAGCTACGATATCGGACAAAATCAAATTCTCAAGCAAGGTGGTTTTTCCCATGCCAGTCTTTCCCAACACATACATGTGGCGACGGCGGTCATCCGTCTTAATACCAAAGCGGCGGTTCTGATTACGGAAATTCGTTTCCGCAAACAGCGTAATCTCGCGCTCATGATCATGATCGTAGGTAATAGGCATAGGGAGGAAACTTACTCAAAGGGAATATTGGAGGGAGCATCCGTCTTTTTTGCTTCGGTACGACGAAGCTGCGGCGCCTTCACCTGCAACAAGATCGGGAAGTGCCACAACGTCGCCAACTCTTCTGTAGACATAAAATAACGAGAGATGCCGTCTCCAGAACGCTTCGCATACCGCGTGATCAATCGTGTTTTACGAATACTGTTACGAGCATCTTTAAACCAAAGGATCGTACTGCTAACCCCACAGGTCTTGGATTCCGGCTTGAGGGACTGCATACCAAAATCGTTCAATTGCTTAATCGCTCCGATGAAGGAGTGAACCGCCCTAGGTTTTTTAAAGACCTCTTTTTTTCCTACATAAATAAAGCGAATCTTGGTCTCAAACCCAATTTTTCCTGCCTTACGTTCAAGAGCCTCAAGCTTATATTTCTCGCCAGGTGATAAAGCAGCCAATTTAGGAAACAAGTCCTTCTTATCCTCTTTTGGAGCTTCACCCGCAGGAAAAATCTCCCCTCCAACTGCCACCTTAAAAAAATCGTTCAGTACTTGCAAAGGAAAAAGGAAGGCTTTCCCAATCCAACTCTCAGGCTCTTTTTCTTTAATCCCCTTGATCTTATTAATTTCTTTCTCCGCTTCCTTACGAAAATCCTTCTGATCCGTCATCTTTATATTTATCTGATACCAAGCTTGCTCCCCCGGCCCAAGATGAGCAAAATTTTCCAACATTCCCGCTAACGGATCTTTGAGTTCACCGGATACCGGATCAGTAAAATCTTGGTACGTTTTTATGGGATAGGCTTGTGGCGCAACCGGCGTCAATTCCGTTCCCCAGACATCCCACTCTTCATCCGGATACTGTTGAGGAACCGCCTTCGCATAGTTCTCCACTTCCGCGATGTCCGCATCCGGATACTGCGCAAAAATCGCCGACTTGATCATCGACTCAAACCGGCGCTCGCACCACACATAGTAAGAAACCTGCCCATCAATTGAGGCGATCTCCAAACTAACCGTCGTCTGAACAAACCCGTCTACCCAGGTCTCTGTCCAGCTGGGCCCGTTGTGCATCCCGGCAATCGTAGAAAAAATATTTTCTACCGCTTTACACGTTTGTTCGGACACGCGCGGCACCGTAATCTGCATCAACATCCATTCCTTTTTGGCCCAAAAGCGGTTCTGAATATATTCCTTGTACCCCTGAGTCCCTCCCCACCACGCAAACCAAGCAAAGAAAACCCAGCCTCCAGACTTGAGGATAAGCCACATGGCGGCAAAGGGATTTTGGCCCGCAAGATCTAGAAACGTTTCAAGGTCAAACGAAAAGATCGCTGGCAGAAAAGAAAAGATGCTGTCATCCATGATGACAGCATCTTACCATATCCGCTTAAATTGAGTAACACAGGAAATAAGCGCAATACTCTTTGTATTTACGCCCGTTTCCGTTTTTGTGCCCACAAGTGCAAGCTCACAAGCAACGGGGAAGCAACGAAGATAGAGGAATACGTTCCAACCGCGATTCCAATAATCAATGTCAATGTAAACTCATGCAAGGTTGACCCACCAAAGAAGTGGACTGCCCCCAACGTAAGCAAGGTCGTAAACGAGGTATTCACGGAACGAAGGAATGTTTGATGGACAGAGGCTTCAACGATCTCGGCAAACGAACCAGCGTGCTTGGGTAAATTTTCACGAATACGGTCTAACACCACCACGGTATCTGTAATGGAATATCCCAAAATGGTTAGGATCGCCGCAATAAAGGAGGTACCGACTTCGACATCATAATAGTGTCCAAGCCAAGCAAACACCCCGAGCGGAATAATAACATCGTGCAACGCTGTAAAAATGGTAACAAGACCATATTTCCAAGATTGTACGGGCGCAGAGACCTTACGGAATACGTAGGCGACATACAACATGATCGCCACCAAGACAACTCCCAATCCCTGGAAGGACTTTCGGCGCAATTCCTCACCCACCACTGGCCCAATCGCATCAAAGCGTAGTTCCGAAACGGTGGGGTACGCAGCAACTAACGCTCCCAATACTTTGGCATGCTCCTCTTCCGTTAGTGGTTTGAGACGAAATTGCATGTCCGTCTCGGCCACGGGTTGGATCACGGCCGAACCAAACTCAACCCCACTCTGATCTAACACACGTTGCACATCTGTTGAGGAAGGCCGTTCTGTAAAACGAACAGCCATGAGCGTCCCGCCCGTAAAATCGATCCCCTGCTTTAAGCCCCACATCGACAAGAACAAGAGCGACAACCCAATCGTGAGCGCAGAAACCGCGTACCAAAGATAACGTAACTTAACAACATTCAACTTCATAAGAGGTTAGCGTTTAGGACGAAGAAAAATTCCATCATATTGCTGCAACTTAGTCTGAGCCAGAAAACGCAAGAACGTACGGGTCGCCACAATCGCAGTAAACAAGGAGATAAGCGTACCAACAACGAGCGTCAAGGCAAACCCACGAATAACCGAGGAAGAGAACCCGTAGAGAACACCGCAGGAAATTAAAACGGTCACATGACCATCACGGATAGACGGCCAAGAACGGCGGAAGGCTTCTTCCAAGGCAACCAATAAGCTCTTACCTTGTTTAAGCTCTTCTTTTAAGCGCTCAAACACGAGCACATTGGCGTCAACCGCTATCCCAAGCGACAAGATAAACCCAGCGATACCCGCCAAGGTAAGCGTAATCGGAATCAACTTAAAGACTGTTGCAGACAGGGCTGCATATAACACCAATGCCAAGATCGATACCAACCCAGGCAAGCGATATACGAAGATCATGAAGAGAGCGACAAAGAGAAAGCCATATAGCCCTGCCGCCAATGATTTGGTTAAAGAATCTATCCCCAAGGTTGGCCCAACGGTTTGTTGCGCAATTAATTTAATCCCAACGGGCAGGGCACCGGCCTGCAAGCGACGCGCAAGAACTTTGGCCTCTTCTACATTCCCACTTCCTTGAATAACCGCTCGACCACCCGCGATCGCATCTTGCACAATAGGCGTAGAAATTGCCACGCCGTCCAAGAAGATCCCTACCGGTTTGCCAATATTACGACGCGTGATGTCTTCGAATAAACGTGCACCCTCATCGTTAAACTGTAAGGACACGAGCGGGGTTCCAACTTGTGGGTCAAACTCAACCCGCGCAGACGCAAGTTCTTTTCCGGTAAGTTTAGTGGCTTTCCACGGATCATTCGGCACGATATCAGATGCCACGGTACGCTTAACCTCAATCACGCGCACACGCACATCATTCTTTGGATTTTCACCAATCTTTTGAATCAAGTGGAAACCGTATTGTGACTCCACAATATCAGAGATCTCCCCCTTCTTGGTCGCAAAGGCGGCAGCCTCGAAGGCTTGATCGACAAATTGGCCTTTAACAACCCAATCAAGCTCCCCATTGGTAGAACTCGCGGTTGAGTCATCAGAAAACTCCTTGATAAGATCCACAAAATTCTGAGGCGTCGCCCGCTTCTTTAAATCCGTAATCTTTGCCAAGGCTTTGTCTCGTTCCTGCTTCTGGATATCATTCAGGGGCACCACAACACCCTCGCTATTCTTCTCGGGCACTGGCGAACGGACCAATAAATGGCGGACTTTGATCTCATTTCCCAAACTCTTGACCTCTTCTGCCCGAGCGACAGCGTACGTCCGAGGACGCTCAATCGCAAGCTTAGCAATCGTCCCCGTAGACGCAAGTTTGAAGATCTCATACAGATCCTGGTGGTTGGGGTTTGTCGCAAGAAATCCAAGATCTCCGGCTTTAGCCTTCAGATCCGGATCTTCGTTCTTTTCCCGAGCCGCCGCTTCAAATGTAGCGGGCGTTTTTAAGACTTCATTTAAAATCGCGACGGCGCGGGCTTGTTCTTCCGTGTTCTTTGTCTCTATCTGCTTCTTCTGTTCTTCCGTCAGCTCCGCGTTTGCAGCTTCATTTGCTTCTTTAAATTCCAAAATGGGCGTTTCCCCAATAAGTTTAATCGCATCATTCACGCTCTTGATCCCGGCCAACTCAACCGTCACGCGCCAGCTATTCCCAGCTTGCGTGGTTTGAATGAGAGGCTCAGACACGCCAAGGGTATTTACGCGTCGTTCAATCACATCGCGAACCCCGTTCAATGCTTCACGACGGTCGGCATCAGGGATTTTGCTTACATCCGCTTCATATTCAAGATGGGTACCACCTTGTAAATCAAGACCTAGCACAAACGGGGTCATGATGGTGCCAATCCCAAAGCCGATGCGAGATTTAAGCTGACTTGAGAGCCAGTTATACGGCGTAGGATAGGCAAACGTCCCCGTCACAAGGAGAAGAACGATAAGCCATGCAACGCGAGCACGCACAGTTTTCTTTTGAGGAGAAGTAGATCGATTCATACGTAAATGATAAACGGCCGGAGTTTAGCGCACGCGGAAGAAAAAAGACAATGATTAAACTGTAGGAACGACAGCCGCCGTGGATTTCTTCAACATCCAGTGCTGTTGGGCGATGGTGAGTAAACTCATCGTAAGCCAGTAGAGCGAAAGCCCACCTGGCAAAGAAAAGCCAATCACCACCGTCAAAATAGGCATCATGTACATCATTTGTTTGTTCATCATGGCAGCCATCCCTTCATCTTTGGCGCCAGGCTTACCCGCCACCTCGGCTGGTGGTTGCGCAATAGCTCCAGCGGGAGGTTTGAGCATTTGACGGGTTTGGAAGAACTGAACTAATCCCGCTAACACAGCTAAGACATAGCTAGGGTGAACCAGGTCAAATACTCCCAAGAATTTGGCATTCACCATCTGAGGGTTCGCAACAAACGAATAGAGAAGGTTATCGAACGTGCCAGATGTGAGACCGATCGATAAGGCGCGATACAATGCGATAAAGATAGGCAACTGGATCACGAGCGGCAAGCACGACGCAGCAGGGTTAACTTTTTCCTTCGAGTACAGCGCCATGAGCTCACGCGCTTGACCTTCCTTATCATCCTTAAGGCGCGCGCGCACCTCTTCAATCTTCGGTTGAAGCTGTTGCAGCGCACGCTGCTGCTTGAGCTGAGCTTGCGTGAGAGGATACAAAATCACCTTCACGATAAACGTGACAACGATAATCGCAAAGCCAATATCATGGCCAGGCAGCACATTGTAGAGCCAGATCAATAAGTTGAGGATGGGTTGCAGAAGGATCGTGGTAAAGAGACTGGACATAACAAAGACAGAGTTGGATTAAACCGCTTCTTCTTTTTTCACTTCAGCATTCGCCGCCCCCTCTAATGGTTCTGCCGTGCTGGCGGCATCCTTCGCATCTGCCTCTTGAGCTAATTCAGGAGTTTCTGTGGCAGGGGTGACGACCGCTTCTTCAAACGCTCCCGTTTCAGAATCAGCCACAACCTTTCCTCCCTGTTCAACCACGGTAATCTTCCAACCGGTGAGCTTAGCGGCGAGACGGACATTCTGTCCGCCTTTTCCAATCGCAAGCGATAACTGGTCAGCCGTAACAGACACGACCGCCAAATGCTCTTCGTCACGCAATTCTACGGACAATACTTTGGCAGGTGACAACGCAGCTTGCACATAGGCAGCCGCGTTCTCACTCCATTCAATAATATCAATTTTTTCTCCATTCAATTCGCGGATCATGGTTTGGATACGCGTACCACGCTGACCAATACACGAACCAATTGGATCAATCGCTTCATCATTGGTAGAGACAGCCACCTTGGCACGGCTCCCCGCTTCACGCGCAATCCCCTTGATTTCAACAACACCATTCGCAATTTCCGGAATTTCTTGTACGAAGAGCGATTGGATGAGCTGGGGGCTGGTACGTGACAAACGAATTTCTGGACCCTTGCCGGTCAACGCGACTTCGCGCAACAACGCTTTGATGCGCGTACCAGGATAGTAGCGTTCGGTTTCGATTTGGTCTTCTGGCAACATGATGCCCGTGGCACGACCAAGGTCAATCAAGACCACGCGTCCTTCACGACGTTGGATCGTGACATTCATAAGCTCTCCTTCACGACCTTTGAAGTCGCTATAGATCACGCCACGTTCTGCTTCGCGTAATTTTTGTAACACCACTTGCTTGGCGGTTTGCGCAGCCATGCGACCAAAGGCTGCTGGGACACTGAGTTCAACACGGATCTCTTCTCCCAAGGCAGCATCAGGTTTCAAATCGCGCGCATCAGAAATCATGATCATCGTCTTTGGGTTAAAGACCGGATCAAGCAATTTGCCATCTGGACCAAATTCCGGCGCCTTCACCTCTTCCCGTTCACGACGCCCTCCACGCACTTCCTTTTCCTCTGGAATCTCGATGGGCGTTTCTGGCAACTCCATGTCTTCAACCACGGTCTTCACGTCAAAGACACGGATACCGGCCGTTTGGCCATCGTACCGTTCTGGATCAAACTGGACTTTAATGTTTTGGTTTTTGTTCCCAAAATCTTTTCGGAAGGCGGCCGCTAAGGCTGCTTCTACGGTCTCTAAGACCGACTCATAGGCAATGCCTTTTTCGTCGGCAATCTGTTTCATGGCTTGGGAAATGGGACTGGCCATAATGTAAGGGAAAAGTTAGGCGTCAGGCATCAGGGATGAGGAATCAGACAAAAATCTGCAGAATGTTGAGGAGATCTTTTCCCCTTCTCTGAGACCTGATGCCTAATCCCTGATGCCTGACGCCTATACTATTTATAAAAGAAACCCGTTCTTCCGAACGAGTCATCCATGGCGATAGGATACGCATCTTTCCCCTATCCGTCAAGCACGGCAAATTGACAGGGCTTAGAATAATGTATTACCATTTTGCGCAATGTTCTCGAGCTGGTTCGTGGAACAGGCACGGGGAAACTCGTGGCAGACAAGACAGATACGAAGTAGAAAGGGTTACCCAGATGGGCACCCAGGGCAAGAAGTTCCAGGTGTTCGCAGCACTGCTGGACGTCCAGCAGCCGTTCTTCCTCATCGACGCGCGCGAGAGCGGCGACCTGAACCGGCAGTCCGTGGAGGACCTGCTGGAGACGGCGAAGAAGTCGGGCTTCGTGAAGGTGGTGATCTCGGCCGCCGAGAACCTCACGCACGCTGAACAGCGCCACCTCATGACCAGCAACAACCTCCCGGAGGTCATCCTGGTCACGAACTACAAGCCGAGCAGCCTCACTCGCAGCCCGGACAAGCGGCCGCCGGACAGGGGCAACATCTGCACGCGGTGGATGTGGACCTTCTTCCAGGCCAGCACCCCGACCCCCGCCTCCTCGCCGATCCCGAGCCTGAAGCCGCCCCCGCCCCGCAAGCCGCGCATCGGCCGCCGCAGCCGCACCCCGACGGCGCCGTCCAAGCCGGCCCTGGCAGCCTGAGACACGACCGCAACGCTTCATAGACGTTAACGGCCTTTAAACGCATCTCGCCCCTTCCCCTCCTTACCTTGCCCATCGAACGGACAGGACCCAGGCCTACCCTGCGTCAACATCCGCCACGAGGGCACATTTTTGTTTTAGAAGTAGTTTATCTTTCCTTTAAGCGTAAAAACACCCTTTTTCTCCCTGCCTTTGACCCTTAATCTTTGAATATTGCGTTTTCCCCTGTTTCTCTTGACATTTTATTATTATCTTGCTTAGAT